>JAUVPY010000250.1 GCA_030598425.1 Anaerolineae bacterium | reverse complement strand
GCGTGGCCCCGCATTAGATATCCCAATTCCCAGAAGCTCTTAAATCCGCCATCGGCCATAATGGCGTAACCGGTCTCCTCGTAGAGCTCTTTGGCCTCCTCAGCCAGGCCAGCGGTATAACCCGGGTCCGAGGTATCAGGCCAGGGATAGCTTTCCAGATCTTCAAGGCTGGCCTCCGCCAGCGGACTTCCAACCTGCTCCCAGTAATACCAGCCATCCCCATAGGGTACTTGCTTCCAGGTGATGCCCCATATGTCTTTGAAGGTCCCAGGTTCCGAGGGAGGCGGTGCCCAGTTCACCGGAGGCTTGATCCCCAGCGGGCGACAATCGCTACCGAGGTTTTGCATTGTGCTCTCGTCCAGGCGGGCAATCCGAAAAGCCTTGTTCAGTATCTTGGTCTCCCCCGAGACCCCCATACGCTCCTTAAGTTTATCGTACCCTTCCACTAAGATGCTTGTGCTGGAACCGCCTCCAATGTCCAACGGGACTCGATCTGGCTCTTGGTGGTTCAGCGCAGCCCACACTCGTTCTCGTGGGGTCATCTCAGCCATGCAATTCCTCCCGTTATTCGGATCGTGGTTCGGAATCAATCGACACAGGAGTTCAGTCACCAACCGGGGCGCTTGTCCGGTTTGACCTCCGCGGAATGTCCTTCGATATCTCTTTTCCCGCTATCGACTGGTTCTCTTTCTAAAGAGTTTTGGTGATCAAGTTGCCGCTCGTTATGGATATAAGTACTGAGTCCAAAAGGTAAGCTGTGCCAAAGTGACATCTATACACATTCGAACTAAACACCGAGGTGTCTTACGGGGAAACAAGGCGACCTGGTAAACAACGTGACCTGGGAAACAAGGTGACCTAGTAAACGAAGTGACCTGATCGGCAGCGATATGTCACACTCTCCATCGTCGCAGAGTTTCCTATAGTCCATGCGGAATGAGAGTCTGTGATGGAACCAAGGGCAACAGGTTGCACAGAATCTGCAAGCGCTGCCCATACGACTGAGGTTCCAGATTGGGCTGCATGTGAGGTGTCGTGGGATTAAATACACGGAAACCACGCTGTGGTCATACCTCACATATTGTACCGCAAGTCTTCAGCTTTGTCAACCGTATCACAGGAATTCCTTCGGATCAACGGGCCTTTCTTCTTCCGCAGAGCGATAGCAGGCATAGACCAGCGCCATTGTCTTTAGTGTTTCGGAACCGCTCGTCTCGAAATCGGCACCGCTCTCTAAACAATCGACAAAGTGTTGCTGGGCAGAGGCAAAGCTGTCACGTATCGTCTCGCTGGGGAACTGCCATTCTTGACGGTCCGTGTCCGTGACCAAAGTCAATGAGCGATTGACATCAAGGATTAGCGTTCCCTCGGTCCCTTCAATCCTGAATTGCGATGGTGACCACGTATCCGGATTCTCTTCGAGCCTATCCACGCCCGGCACTTCGACAGAGGCAAAACTGGTGTCAATCGCAACCGTCAAGTCATCATAGGCCACAACTAACACATTCACATCCTCGCCCTTCATGTCGGGACCCAACCGATGATGCCTGGCGAAGACAAAGTTTGGTTCACCAAACAGGTATCGCAATGTATCCATGTAATGGACGCCCATTTCATATGTTATGAAGCGTTCCATCTCCGGGAAGTAGCCTTGGTTGAAATCAAACCCCGGAAGCGTCATTCTGAGCCGCCAACGAATGGTCACCAAAAACGGTTTCCCCAATGCACCTGAATCAAGCAATTCCCTGGCCTTGCGATGCCACGCCTGCCAGCGCCAATTCTCGTTGACCATCAGTCGGACGCCTGCTTTGTCGCAGAACTCGACGAGCTCCTTGGCCTCCTCTATGCTGTCGCAAAAAGGCTTCTGGCACAGGACCGGCAACCCCCGCTCGGCCGTCATCTTGGTTAGAGGGACGTGGGAGTAGGGGCGCGTACAGATGTCAACAAAGTCCAGTTCGGCATTATCGAGCATCGATTCAAAATCATCAAAGCCTTGGGGGATATTGAAACGACGGACAACTGGATCTCGCCTGTCGGGGTGCCGGTCTGCCAGGGCAACCACCTCTGCGTTTCCCACGCCAGCCCAGGCGTTGAGTTGAATGTCGCTCCACGCCCCGGCACCAATCATGCCAACACGCCATTTCTTTTTGGACATTGTGATGCACTCCTTTCTTTTCCCAGTCGAAGTTTAGGCCGTGTTGGCATTTTGTCTTTGTCCCCTGAGACTCCAGCGAAGAAGCTGGTGACGTCTCTCTGGTGCCATTTCAAATGTCAACACTACCTAGCTAGAGAAGCTCGCGCCTCTGAAAAACCTGGTTCGAACGGTAGAGACCTTCATCCATGTGGCAGTCCACTTGCTCCAGGGCTAGACGTACGTCACCGGCATTGATAGAGTCAATCAGCTTCTCGTGCAACTCGAACGCCCTATCCCAGCCGATGACATTGGCATTGTCAGCCACAAACATATAGATGGGACCGGTCAGCGTTCTCAGGAGATCAAGAAGATAGGGATTGTTCGCCTGCCCCCAGATCAAACGGTGCAGCTCGATATCGTGCCTGACGTAACCACGGCGATCCTCCCGGGCCACGGCCTCCCGCAATTCTTGCAGTTTGTTTTGGAGAGCCTCGGCACGCTCCGGCGAGGTATTCTGCGCAGCAAGTTCGACCGCGAGCCTTTCCAGCACCCGGCGTACCTGGTATAGCTTGCCAATATCCTGCTCGCCCAACTCAATGACGTACCTTCCGCTGGGCTTGGAGACGATCAGACCCTCCTTTTCGAGCTGAATCAGAGCCTCGCGTATCGGCACCCGGCTAGTGCCAAGCTGCTCTGCCAGTTGCCGCTCCACCCATCTGGTGCCAGGGCGAATGCGTCCGGTCAAAATATAATCCCGGAGCAACTCGGCGCTGCGATCCATCAGCATACTGCGTTCTTGAAGCGACTACTTCTCTTCCTGAGTAGGCAACCCAAGTTGATTGTTGTTGTTCATCGCAATACACCGTCCTTTGGATCGGTGGCCAGGCTCTTGGCTATGCCATTACGCTCCGGATGGCGTTGACGACGTCGTTCGTGTCGGGCCACTGGCCGTTTTCAATGCTGTTAGCGAAAGGAACTGAAGAATACCGGCCGGTCACGCGCACGAGAGGAGCCTGCAGGTAATCAAAGGCCTGCTCCACTACCACCATAGCCCACTCGCCGGTCGGACCATAGGAGCGGCAGGCTTCGGCCACTACAACAGCCCGGCCCGTCTTGCGCACCGATTCGCCGATGGTGTCCTCGTCCAGCGGGCTGATGGTGCGTACGTCTATCACCTCGACACTGATCCCCTCGTCGGCCAAGATCCTGGCGGCCATCATAGCATGCCACACCATGTAGCCTGACGCCACTACCGTGACGTCCGTTCCCTCGCGTTTGACGTCGCACTCGCTCAAGGGCAGGACGTAGTCCTCCTCCGGCACCAGACCACGAAATGAGTACAGAAACTTATGCTCCAGGAAAATGACGGGGTTGTCGTCGCGAATGGCGGCCTTCAACAAGCCCTTGGCATCGTAAGGCGTGGAAGGATGCACCACCTTCAGACCTGGGATCTGGGCATACCACACTTCCAGACTCTGGGAATGTTGGGCGGCCGTGCTCTTGCCGGCCCCGCCCCCCTGGGGCATACGGACCACCATAGGCACTTTGCACTGCCCGCCCGTCATCAGGCGCAGCTTGGCCGCCTGGTTGCATATCTGGTCCATAGCCAGGCCGGAGAAGTCGACAAACATGAGCTCGGCCACCGGGCGCATGCCAACCAAGGCGGCGCCAGCGGCGGCGCCGGCGATGGTGTTCTCGGAAATGGGGGTATTCCGAACCCGCTCCGGTCCGAATTGGTCGAACAAGGTTCGGGTCACGCCAAAGGCACCCCCGTGTACCCCGATGTCCTCGCCCAGCAAGAACACGCTCTCGTCACGCAGCATCTCCTCTCGCAGCGCTTCTCGGACCGCCTCCTGATAGGACAGGTCCTGGGCCGGTGTGCCGTCCGGCACCTGCACGATCAAATCGGGCGGCATAGTAGCCGCGACTGCCCCCAAGGAGGTTGCATCTATATCTTTTCTTGCCATCATATTCTCCTGTATGCTCCGCGCTATGCGTAGTTGTAATCTAGCGCCGTGGCCGGGTCTGGCTCTGGACTCTCTTTGGCAAACTTCACCGCCTCGACCATCTCCCCCTTGATTTCCGCGTCTATGGCATCCACTTCATCTTGGCTGGCTATTGCCCCTTCAACCAGGTATTTGCTAAGGCGCGGAATGGGGTCCTTCTTGATGTACTCCTGGACCTCAGCCCGCTCGCGGTACACCTGGGGTTCGCCCGCGTAATGCCCTTCGAAACGGTAGCACTCGGTCACCAGCAAGGTGGGGCCCTGTCCACGGCGTGCTCGCTCGACGGCCTCCACGGCCACTTCGTACACCGCCAGAACATCAAAGCCATCAACACGGACGCCTGGAATGCCATACGACTCGGCACGGCTGGAAAGATCGTCGACGTTGCAAGATTCGCTAATGTGGGTCGACACGCCATATTGGTTGTTCTCCACTACCAATACAAGCGGCAGGTCCCAGATCGAGGCCATATTGAGCCCCTCGTGGAAGTTGCCGGTGTTGGTACCCCCATCCCCGGTGAAGGGTACCGCCACGCGATCCTCTCCTCGCATCCTGAAGGCCATAGCGGCGCCCACGGCGATGGGAATCCCCGCGCCTACAATGGCCAAGGCTCCCAGGCTGCCGGTCTCGAAAGCGGCAATGTGCATGGAGCCGCCTCGTCCTTTACAATATCCCGTCTCCTTGCCCAACAATTCGGCCATCATCTTCTTGGTGTCCGCCCCCTTGGCGATGATATGGCCGTGACTGCGATGCGTGCCGGCGATCAGATCCTCGCGGCGCAACGCCATGCAAACCCCCACCGCCGAAGCTTCCATCCCGTTATAGGTGGTAGCGGCTCCCTTCAACTCACCTCGGAGGAAAAGATTGATCGACGTATCCTCAAACTCCCGAATGCGCACCATTCGGCGGTACATCTCCATCATCATGTC
>JAUVPY010000054.1 GCA_030598425.1 Anaerolineae bacterium | reverse complement strand
CAACCCCGACACAGCCAGCGCTGTGGCCCGAGATATTCAGGGCCGGGGCGCACACGCTTTCGATTATGCGGCCGACGTATCGAACAAGATGCAGGTCGGACCCATGATCGAGGCCGTGCGGGATCGCTGGGATCGATTAGATATTCTGATCAACAACGCTGGCGTGGAGCCGAAGGCCTCGGTGCTAGAGCTAGATGTATATGAGTGGGAGCGTACGCTCGACGTCAACCTCAAAGGCACCTTCATTTGCACGCAACTGGCCGGGCGTGTAATGCGGGATCACGGGGGCGGCGCGATCGTCAACATCGCGAGCATTGCCGGTTACAAGAGCCCACTGCCCAACGCCAGCGCTTACTGCGCCAGCAAGGCCGGCGTGGTGGGCTTTACGATTGAGTGTGCGCGTGAGTTTGCCGCCTACAACATCCGGGTGAATGCCATCTGTCCGGGTGTGATCATCACGCCTATGACTGAGGAGTCGCGAAGCGACCCGCGCATGATGCGCAAATGGTTGGAAGACATCCCCCAGACACGACTGGGAGAGCCGGAGGAGGTTGCCGCCGCCGTCCTTTATCTCTGCTCCGACGCGGCCAGCTACGTGACTGGCCACGCTCTCGTTGTGGACGGCGGTAAGGTGATGGGCTAGGGATAGAGTTTCGAGTTGGGGATTGGCGATGGTGATTGAGGTGAAGATGGGCGACCCGCTGTGGAGGATCGTGGGCCAGCGGCGAATCAAGCTGGAACTGGCCGATGGGTCCACGGTGGCCGACGCACTCACCAGTTTGCGAACCACCTATCCCGACTTTGGATCGGCTTTGGAAGCAGGAGGCACCCGGCTGGGGGTTCCTTTCAACTTTTTTGTCAATCGCAAGCTGGTCAAGGACAGAGACCTGGCCCAGCACAAGCTGAAGACAGGCGATACGCTGTATATCCTGGCGCCAATCGTAGGAGGAGAGGCGGTCGAAGTGTGAGTCGCTTGCCTCGTGAATTCTTCGCCCGCGATACACTGACTGTCGCCCGTGATCTGTTGGGGGCGCGGCTGGTGCGCATCCTGGATGGCCAACGCCTCAGCGGGACCATCGTCGAGTGTGAGGCCTACATTGGTCAGGCTGACACAGCCTGCCACGCCAGTCGAGGGCGTACCTCTCGCACTGAGGTGATGTTCGGCCCACCCGGCTTTGCTTACGTGTATTTTACCTACGGTATGCACTGGATGCTGAATGTCGTTACTGAGGAAGAGGGATTTCCAGCGGCGGTGCTGTTGCGGGCGATCCAGCCGGCGGAGGGCATTCAAACCATGCGTACCTTGCGTCAGACAAAAGGCAATCCCCGGACTGATCGGGAGCTTACCAGCGGGCCGGCCCGTTTGACCCAGGCGCTGGCAATTGACAAAACTCTCAATGGTGCCGACCTGGTCGCCGGTGACGGACTGTGGCTTGAGCCAGAGGGCCGCTTCCCCGATGACAGCGTGGAGCGTGGACCGCGCATCGGCATCAACTACGCCGCCGAGAAGGACCAATTGGCTCCCTGGCGATTTTGGGTGCGCGGTAACCCCTACGTCTCGCGCTGACGTGGGCATAGCGAAAATCAAAGTGATGTGTCATGACCCTCAGGGATTTTCGCAGATCAGGATAATGGGCTTCATACCAGTACATCTTGTGCTTACCATGAGGCTTCCAGAAGGAGCCGCTGATTTCAAACAAAGTTCTAACTTTTTTCCTAGAGATTTCCAATAGTTTTCAAAGGTGAGCGTGGTAGAATGACACAATGAAAATCGTTTTCCCATATCTGAAATTTGAGTGAACTCGCCGTCGTCACTATCTGGAGGGGGTATTCTTTGAGAATCCTGAAGTTGGTTATTTGGGATTTGGATGAAACCATATTAACGGGGATATTTGAGGAAGGGGATGAAGAGATAAACCCCACCGCCAGTAAGGTGATGCGGTTGCTGAACGAGCGCGGAATCCTCCAGGCTCTGGCTACCCAAAATCCTCCTGATGTCATCCCTGCTGCAAATGAGAAGTTTGGCTGGTCTGAATTGTTTGTCCAAGTTGAAGCTGATCTGGGCCCAAAGGCGAAAAAGGTCAGGCGCATCTTGGATGCCTTGGGTATCAACCCACTGGATACTGCATTTGTGGACGAAGACCCGTTCGAGCGGGGCTCCATATCTGCCCAGATCGCCGAAATTACCACCTGTTCCATTGCAGACCTCGAGGCGTATTTGGAGGGTGATTCTTCTATTGTGACAGAAGAGGCGCGTCGCCGGCCGCAAATGTACCGTGAGCAGCAATCTCGCACTCGGGGCGAGGAGAATACTAGCGAGTATGATGATTTCTTGCGTTCTTGTAACATACAGATTACGGTACGTCCCTATTTGCCAGGGGATGCTATGCGGGCCGAGGAATTGCTCACTCGAACGCATCGGATGAATCTAGGCGTGCTCCCAGTTGACGAAGCCGTAGCACGCCTCAGTCGCCCAGGGGAACATCACGTCGTCGTAGCCGAAATGAAAGACATTTACGGCGACATGGGGCGCTGTGGTATTGTCCATCTCACGCCGGATGGAGGTGGCGAAGCGATCATCGAGAGCTTGGCCATCTCGTGCCGAACGCGGGCCAGGGGGCTCTCGTTGGCCATGTTGGTGGGATTGCTAAGCCATTCTGACGCCCAGTTCGAGAGATATCGTTGTCGATACGTCTTTAACGGCTCTAATCGCCCCCTGCGTATGCTGCTGATGGGGGCTGGGTTCAAACCCCAGCCGGGCACAGATGAAGTGGTGCTTGATTCCGATCAACTGGAGAGTATGGAGCTGCCGGATTGGGTTCAAATTGATTATCAACTTGCTTGCGGATAATTGCAGCAGAATAGCCAGAGAATGACGTCGAGACAAGCAGGAGATGTGGAGGATACCGTAGCCCGGTTAGTAGCCTCCACATTGGGGAAGAAGCCAGGTAGTGTCAGGCCAGATGACCCGCTCTTCTCCAGTCAAGCGGGCTTTGATTCTTTCTCCTTGATGGAGTTGGTGCTTTTGCTTGAGGATACTTTTGAGCTCAGCATCCCTGATCAAGATTTGGACCCCGACATTTTCCACTCTGTGAATACCATCGTATCCTACGTGCAGGATCGATTAGACCAGAGAGATTGACCAGTGCCTAATCTGACCGCCAGTCTGTTGAACATCAACGAAGCGCAGCTGACAATCGATATTCTTGACAGGCTGGCGCGCCTTTCAGAGGAAGACTGGGCAATTCAGTTGATCTTTGTAGACAATGGCTCTCGCGATGATCAGCTTCAACAACTATTCGACTGGTTTAAGGCAAACAAAGATCACTTCGCCGAAATCCTGTTTGTGGCCTCGTCCCGCAATCTGGGGGCCAATGGTGGGCGCAACCTGGCCTACAAACTGGCAGCATACGATAGAATCCTCATATTGGATAACGACGTCATCCTGCCGAATGACTCTTGGTGGCTGGACGCGCTATGGCAGGGGATGGACGATGATGCTCAAGTCGGCATCGTCGGGCCGATGCTCGTGTTTGCGGACTTTCCAGACATAGTGCAGGGCGCAGGTATTGGCCTTACGGATCGAGGGCGGGTTGGTTATTTGGGCCGGGGCGAACACGTGGAGCATGTTCCTGCTACCTTGTGTGAAGTGGTCGCCTCGCCGTCTGCTTGCTGGCTGGTGCGCAAGGAAGCGCAACAGATGGTGGGCCTGCTGTCCGATGAATTCTATCCAGTGCAATATGAGGACGTTGACTTCTGCGTTAGGCTTGGCCTCGCTGGTTGGAGAATCCTTTGCGACCGTAGCGTCAGGATCAAACATATCGAAAACGTGACCACTCGCGCCTTAGAGGAACACCCATTTGCGCGATTGACAGTACGACAAGGGATGCGATTCAGGGATAAGTGGGTCGATATTCTGCCCCAAATCGCGAATATTACCGAAGACGAGATCTATTGGGGGCCCGTTCCCCGCCGCTGAGGATGAATCAGGGATTTCAGGATCTGCTTCGGCGGCGCGAAGAGGCAATTCGCTTACTTATTAATGAAGCCCAACCGAGTCACAGCCGGCCTCCTTCGAGAGGAGGACAAGGACAGGATACTTGAGCTCAACAGGCTAGAATATGGGCCGGATGATATTCTGGCGACTGATGCCGACTTCGCATGGCGCCATGACCAGAATCCTGCTGGGCAGGCAATCGTTGTCACAGTACGGGATGACCGTGATGAGGTAGTCGGCTTTATCTGGGTGGTGCCGCTCCGCCTGCGGCTGAGAGGCCAAGACTATTCCGCAGCCACTGGAACCAATCTGTTCATTCGTTCCGACCATCGAAGCAGCTTTGCCTATACCAAGTTGATACGTAGATTTCAGCGGGCCATCACAGACAACGGTATCTCTCTGCACTTTAGCTTTGTCTCAGAGGAGACATTCCAGCGACAACGAAAACAGACCCCTCAAGCTGTTTTTACGATTCCGTTGTTTGTCAAGCCGTTCAATTTTGAGTCCTTAGCCCAAACGTATTTTGACAGCAAGTGGAAAAACCTCATCATTGGCAGGACCGGTCGCGTAGTGTCACCTTTCTTATTTCGCCAGCGGTCGAAGTCTTCCGACAGGAATATCACAATAGAGGCTGTTGATCGGTGCACGCCAGACTTTGATAGATTCTGGCTCAAAGTCCGGGATAAGTATCCGGTCATGGTTATCCGAGATCGGGCTTTCCTGGCATGGCGCTTCGCCGAGGTTTCGGGGCGTCGTTACCACATCTTGGTGGCAAGGGCACGAGAGGAAATGTTGGGCTATGCGGTTCTACGCTGCTCGAACATTCGCGGCGTCAAGACCGGGCTCATTATGGATTTTCTGGTTACCGGTGGCGTCTTAGGGGAAACGGCTGGTGGGTACTTGATGGCGGAAGCAGAGACCTACTTCCGTGCACAAGAGATGTCTCTTGGAGCTGGACCGATGATGCCTTTGGCGGTGGAGCAGCGCATCCTGCGCCGGGCTGGATACGCGCGTTTGCCTCAGCCCCTTGCACCACGAGCTTTTCGTTTTGCTTTCGTTATTCA
Source organism: Anaerolineae bacterium (assembly GCA_030598425.1). Classification (GTDB taxonomy): domain Bacteria; phylum Chloroflexota; class Anaerolineae; order 4572-78; family NAK82; genus JAUVPY01. The sequence continues at coordinate 4,670 of JAUVPY010000054.1, read as the reverse complement.
CAGGTCCGATGAGAGGGACTTGAGTTCGTTGTCAGCCCGAGAGTGGTTTGTCACTTTGGCCGATTATGAGTCCTTTTAGCCAGGCCGAAGCAGTCTGTCGTCGTGCGCGGAGTGTAATCTGAGGTGACTTCTATGTCCCATCCTGATTTGTGTCCGGATCCCATCTTTATGTTGGGAATCCTGATGCGCAGTGGAACAAATTTCTTGTATGATCTTCTTAGTCTGCACCCTGACTGTGACGTTCCTACGCCCGTTCCAGAGGATTTCCTGGTGCATTGCGCTGATTTGCTTGTTGAATACGTGGCTTCTGTTGCTGCGAATTGGAGGTCCCATTGGGGGGTCGAAGTTAATCAGGACATACTTCGTCAGTGCCTTGGGAAAGGTCTGATCTCGTTTGTTACCTGGCGAGTTGGTGATGATGATGCCCGAACACGAAAAAGGATAATCACAAGGACGCCCAGTGTCCGCAACCTGGAATTATTCTTTGAGCTCTTTCCACGCGCTCATTTGCTAATCCTGGTCCGCGACGGGCGTGCCGTGGTCGAGTCGAGTGTCAAGAGTTTTGGTGCCAATTACGAAACAATGATGCGACATTGGGCCAAAGCCGCCCAGACCATCGTTCGCTTTGATCAGTCACATAGAGACTCGAATTCCAAGTACTTGATCGTGAGATATGAGGATCTTTATGTGAATATGCAGGAGGAGTTGCTCAGGATTTTTGCCTTTCTTGGCCTAGGTGCCGATGCTTACGACTTTGATGCTGCAGCGAGCTTGCCGGTCAAAGGATCCTCTGAGTTGCGCGACCGGGGAGAGGACGCGGTGCATTGGCAACCGGTCGAGAAATGGTCGGGGTTCAATCCTATCAACCGTTGGGATCATTGGGACCGTGCCCTGCACGAGCGATTTAACTGGATTGCAGGACCGTATTTGGCGCCGCTCGGCTACCAGGAGAAGCGATACTCGACAAATCGGCGCTGGTGGCTGGTTTGGAATCACTTGATGGACGTAAAGTGGGGGTTGAGAGAAACAGTGCGACTGCACGTCTTTGGAAATCTTCCCGATGGTATCAAGGCTTGGCTGATAGGGCGAATCTTTGCGGACAAAAACAGCTTGACCCAAACCCTACGCAAGGGTTATCCACAGTAGGACGTCTGATGATCAAAGTGATTAGCAGACATGACTGACTGGCCTTTCGTTTCAATAGTCGTGCCTGTGTTTAATGGTAGCCACACAATTGGTGACCTGTTGCAATCGTTATTGGCTCTCAACTATCCGCGTGCACGGTACGAGATTATCGTCGTAGACAACAATTCGACGGACGATACGCCGCAACGGGTGCAGAAGTATCCAGTACGGCTGCTTCAAGAGCGCCAGATACAGAGCTCCTATGCGGCGCGCAATCGAGGAGTCAGAGCAGCTAAGGGGGATATCGTTGCCTTTACCGATGCCGACTGTGCTGCCCACCCAGATTGGCTCCAGCATTTGCTTGCCGACTATAAAGATCCTCAGTGGGGGGGCTTTGCTGGAGGCTTCGAAGCTTTTCCGCCACGTTCTGATGTACAACGCCACCTAGCCACTACTGATGCCGGTGGCTTCACGTCCGACTTTATGCGCCAGCCGTTACTGGCTCCGCAGTCTCCAGGAGAGCTTATCTGTAGCCGTTTCAAGTTGCTCGACTACCGTGATCACATTTCACTGCCGTCTGACCTGGTTAACCCACCCACGGCGAACGTCGCCTACCGACGACGGGCTTTTGACGAGATTGGCTATTTTGACGTGCGTTTTACCAGTGGCGGCGATGTGGAATTTGCGTGGCGCGTACAGTTGCAGACCAACTGGCAGATCAAAATCGTTCCAGAGGCTATCATCTATCATCAGCATCGTTTTGACCTGCCTGGCATGGCCCAGCAGTTTCACAAGAACGGTTGGGGCTATGGCCTGCAGGTACTTCATCAGACGTCCAAGTATGGAGCTGACCATCGCCGGGTTGCCCTTCAGATGGGGACTGAGAGCCTGATCTTGATTGGCCTATCGATAGTAAGGCAGTTGCTCAATATCGGTGTTCGCCTGCTGCGGACCTTATTGCATTGTCCTTCCGATGCTTTGTACATAAAGACCCCTGTCTTTACAATGGTGGGAAGCGTTAGTTTCTACTATGGGAGGTTAACCGCGGCCAGAAAAGGAAACAAGTGGTTGTTCGGAAGTAAGGTTCGAGAAGTCCCCCCTTGAAAAGGAGCGATGATTATGAACAATCTGGTCGATTCCGCGGAACAACTCGCGAGAGGGATGGGGCTTCCGCCGCGCCTGAAACACTTCCTTGGTGAGGTCTATTTTCAGTTCGTACTGTGGCGCACGAGCCGTCAAATTGCTACTCTGGCAGAGGGACAAGGTCTCGACCGAAAAACTCTTGACGCGATGAGGCGCGCTTGGAGAAATCCTCTATACACGGCTACCTTGGATTACCTGGAGGAGCTGTCCCACCTGGCTGCCAGCGCTGAAGGGCCCGTTCTGGAGTGTGGCAGCGGACTTTCAACGCTTCTTCTGGGACTGCTCACCCAAAGGCGAGGCCTCAGAGTGTGGTCGTTGGAACATCTTCCAAGATGGCATGATCGCGTGGCAATGTCGCTCCAGAAATGCCGAATAGAAAATGTCGAACTGTGCCTGGCGCCGCTGAGGAATTACGACGCTTATTCGTGGTACGCACCACCTCTAGAGCGTATGCCCAAGGACTTTCGTCTTGTTGTTTGCGATGGGCCGCCAGGAACCACACCGGGCGGACGTTACGGGCTGCTGCCCATAATGGGCGAACACCTGGCTCCAGACTGTGTTATTCTGTTCGATGATGCATCACGCCAGGGTGAAGCGCAGGTGCTGAGACGATGGGCAGAGGAAACTGGCATCCGAGTCAATCTGGTCGACGCGGGGCGTGGCTTGGCTGTTGTCACGCTTTCCTGATATCATAATTTGCGGTAGTGCCCCTGTTAAGTGTTGGTGGGCGAACTCGGCGCTTTTTCACCGCCAAGGCGCAAAGGTCGCCAAGTTTTTTGAGTTTTTCTTTGCGTTCTTTGCGTCTTGGCGGTGAAATATGAGCGATATTCGTCAACAACACCTAAGAGGGAGACTATCTAATTTGTGTTTTTTAGCAAAATACTGTATAATATGATATGTTGCCTATCAGCCATACTTTGGCCTAAGGAGATTGTCTCATTCATCAACCAGAAAGAGAGGGAGAAGATGAAACCCGCGCGTGTATCATCAAAATTGGGCAGGCTGCTTATGGCTGCGCTGCTTGCCCTGTTCGTTCTGGCTACAAGCGGCTCGTTATTGGCCCCGGTTGCCCACGCTGAAGGCAGTCGTGACTTGTACCCTAGTGGTGCCACCGGTTTTCGGGCAAACCTGGAGTGGCGCACCAGTTACTTTGGCCCCAATTTCGTGCTCCGCCGCAGCTTGCTCCAGGTCTACGCCGAGCCTGGGGAGGTCATGCTGCTGGGCTCCAGTGGGGTGGGCATCGGCGCCGCTGACATAGCGCTGTATAGCAGCGATCAGGTGACGGGGAGTATCGGCAATGAAACCGTAGCCGGCCCCCCTGATTTCAGTTGTGAGGCCCAACGGACCGGGCCAGGTGGTCTACCCGGGCAAGGACAGATTACCAGCCGCGCTCTGGAGTTGGCTGGTCCCGATACGGTTCCCGGCGGCGGTAACCCCGGCGGCTTCGTGCCGTGTTACTACGATGTCCCAGTTGGCGGCTCAGCAGACAACATTTACTACGTGGTCTTTATGGGCCCGGCTGGCAATACCAATTTTGAATGCGCTTGGTCGACCGGCTGTACCGGCGAGATTGATCTGGCCAGCCCACAGAATTTCGACGCCAGCCAGGAAACCAGCGTCTCTGCCTGGGATGTGACCGTGCGCAGTTCCCTCACCTCAACTGCGGACATCACCGGGCGGCTCTTTGCCGACTACCTGTCCATGATTACCGGAAGTACCAGCCGCCCCATGGATTCGACGTTCTTCGCTCTCACCACAGACGCCTATATCTACGAGGTCGGTCTGCGGGGGCTCGACCCTTACGGGTTTGTCCTCTATTCCAATAACGTTGGATTTTTCGATAGCGACGGCGCGACACCCCTGCTCCACGACGTGCTGGCCGACCCGACCCTCCCGGTTCAAGAGCAAAACCAACTGAATGCACTGGTAGGCGGTGTGTCACTTGCAGAGCCAACCCACCATCTTTTCTTCAACGAACCTAGCGTTGAGGCCAGGTTGGCCATCAATCCTTTGGCGGATCCTGTCGCCCCTTCGATAGATTCATTTGTCTTCAATGGTGTATTGTTTGACAACAATACCCTGGTTAACGTGGGTGGGACTTTTGACCTTGCCGTTAATGTCGACGGTATATATCAGCTCGTCATCAGCCAAGACCGCGTCGATTTTGACCCCAACAATCCTAACAATGCCACTTTGATCGGTATTGGATCGACGGGCTCTCAGCAGATTGCGTGGGATGGGCTGGACAATGCAGGTGTTCCGTTCCCTGTGGGTTTAGACTACCCGGCCCGTATCCTGCTCCGCGCCGGAGAGGTTCATTTTCCCTTGTTGGATGTCGAGAACAGCCAGGATGGAGGTCCTCAGTACGAACTAATCAATCCACCGGCTGGCTGCCCCCCGTT
>JAUVPY010000434.1 GCA_030598425.1 Anaerolineae bacterium | reverse complement strand
GGCAGCCGGAGAGGCCGGCGATTGAACCCGACGCTTGCTTCCGGTTGAAAACAGGACCTGCAAAGCTGCAGGCCCTGTTTTCTTCTGGTCTCCTTTCGGCTCATTGCGAGGATGGATGAAGCGTGGTAGGATGGTAATATCTGCGTTTGCTTATTCGCGGGTAGATTGCTACGCAATGCCAACCAGGGGCGCTGAAATGGACACTCCTCTCCTGCAAACCAAACTCTATATCCCACCACCCCGCCCTAACTTGGTTCCGCGCCCCAACCTGATCCAACGGCTGGATGAAGGGCTGCGCTTGGGCTATCGATTGACCCTCATCTCTGCCCCAGCTGGGTTCGGCAAAACGACGTTGATTAGCGACTGGCTGCAGCAGATCGAATCGCGAACGCCCGTTGCCTGGTTGTCGTTGGATGAGAGGGATAACGAATTGCCGCGCTTTCTCGCCTATGCCGTTGCGGCACTGCAGCGAATTGATGACGGGTTTGGCCAGATGGCCCTGTCCCTCCTCCAATCCCCCCAGTCATCGCCTCTCGAAAACCTGATCACTCTGCTGATCAATGATATAGCCGCCCTACCGGATCAGGCTGTGCTGGTGGTCGACGATTACCACGTCATCAGCAACCTGGACATCAACAAGGCTCTTAGCCTCCTGCTAGAAAACCTGCCGTCGCAACTGCACCTGGTCATCGCTAGCCGCGAAAATCCTATGCTCCCCCTGCCCCGTCTGCGGATTCGTCGGCAGGTGACAGAGATACGAACCAAGGACTTACGCTTTGCAGAAGAGGAAGCCGCACACTTCCTCAATCGAACCATGGGCCTGAACTTGACTCCCGAGGACGTTGCGACCCTGGAACGGCGTACTGAGGGTTGGGTGGCGGGCCTGCAGATGGCGGCCCTCTCCATGCAGGATCTAGCCGACACAACAGGGTTCATCACGGCCTTCGCTGGCGATGACCGCTACGTCGTCGATTATCTCATCAGCGAGGTCATCGAGCGCCAGCCGGCCCACATTCAACAATTTCTGCTGAAAACGGGCATCCTCAACTTCCTCACCGCTCCTTTGTGCGACGCCGTGACCGGGCAAGACGACGGGCGTGATAGCCTGGCCCGCCTCGAAGGGGCCAACCTCTTCCTGATTTCCCTGGATAACAGGCGGGAATGGTACCGTTATCACCATTTGTTCCGCGATCTCCTGCGTTATCGTGTGCAACAAGAAGTTGGGGCTGAGGGAACGAAAGAACTGCACGGACGCGCCGCTGCCTGGTACGCCCAAAATGGTCTCATAGACGATGCGATCCCCCACTACCTGGCGGCCGAGGACTGTGACCAGGCGGCTGATCTGATAGAGTCCGTCGCTGTTAACCTGATTGTGCGAGGCCAGTTACGCAAAGTGCGTACTTGGCTGGAGGCGCTCCCGGATGACTTCATCCGCAGCCGGCCCTTGCTATGCGTCTGCTATGCCTGGGTGCTCAATTTGGCGGGGGAGGCGACCGCCGTTGAGCCTCACTTGCAGGATGCCGAACGGGCTCTGTCAGCCGCCTCGCCAACGGAGCGCAAAGACATTGAGGGGTTGATAAACACAGTTTATGCCTTTCTGGCGCGCCGCCAGGGTGACATCCCCTCATCTATCCAGTACCTGCGCCGGGCAGTGGCTTCTTTAGCGTTGGACAATCTCATGGTGCGTGCTACTGTTAACCTTAATTTGGGCTTCAACTATCTGATAACCGGTCAATTGGCGCTGGCCGAAGGTGCTTTACAGGCCGCTCGAACGGACGGGAAGGCCTCAGGGGCTGTGTACGTCACACTGTTAGCCATGGCGATGCAGGCCAATACGTACGTCGCTCAGGGAAAGCTGGGCCAGGCCGTGCAACTCTTCGAAGAGGCCATTGCGGCCGGTCTGGCCCAAAACCGGGGGCAGCCGTTTCCGCCGGCCGGATATGCCTACGCCGGGTTGGGCCAGGTGCTGTACGAGCGAAATGATCTGGACGCCGCCGAGGGGCACCTGATGCAGGCCGTCGAACTGGCGGACCTGATGGCCGATTGGAGTATGATGCGGCGTGGGCTGCTGCCGCTGGCCTGGCTGAGGCAGATGCAAGGTGACAACCCTGCGGCCCAGGCCCTGTGGCAGCAGGCGCTGAACGTGGTGCAGCAAGCAGAAAGCAGGCGGGTGGAAGCCCAGGTGATGATGCACCAGGCCCGACTTTGGCTGGCGCAGGCGGCGACATCACCGTTGGACCAGTCGACGTTGGCGGCGGCCGTCAACTGGGCCAAAGCCTACCGGGAGAGCCAGCCAGACCTGCGAAGCTACCCGCAGGCTCTGCCCCTGATGACGCTGGCCTGGGTGGAGCTGGCCCAGGATCGGCCGGACCAGGCGCTGGCTTGCCTGGAACCGCTGGCCGAAGCGGCCGCCGCCGGAGGGTGGATCGACAACCTCATCAAGATTCTGGGGCTGCAGGCGCTGGCCCAGGCCGCTATGGGCCAGCAGGCGGCGGGGCTGGACACGCTGGGTCGAGCCCTGGACCTGGCTGCCCCCGAAGGCTATGTCCGTACCTTTGTTGACTGCGGCCCGCCAATGCAGCGACTACTGGAGAGGGCAGTGGTTCGTGGGATTGAGCCAGATTACGTAGCGAAGCTCCTCGCCGCCTTTTCAGCGGAAGAGCAGCGGAGCACGTCTTCTCCCCAGCCCCCCAGCCCCCCAGCCCCCCAGCCGCTCATTGAGCCGCTCACCGAGCGCGAACTGGCTATCCTGCGGCTTATGGCCGCCAACCTCTCCCACCGCGAGATCGCGGAGGAACTCTACCTCTCGGTGAATACCGTCAAATGTTATTCCACTCACATCTACGGTAAGCTGGGCGTCCACAGACGGTCTGAGGCGGTTGCTCGTGCTCAAGACTTAGGCATTCTGTAGCCGTCAACTCCTTTCCACCGGCCACGCCCACACCTTTTTCCCCTTTTTTCCATACCTTCGTGTGGCGACGACCCATACCTTTTTTTGTTATACTCAGGCCATCAGCCAAGTCTGAGGTAATTTCCCAATTGAACCTTCCGACCGATTTTTCTGAACCTGTCTATTACGAAATCTGTATGAGCGGCCGTCTCAGCCAGACGGGTGCTAGTTGGTTTGAAGACATGAGTCTCAGCGTCAACGAAGATACAGTGCCGCCCCAAACCATCATCCACGGTTACGTCCTCGACCGGGCTGCCCTGCATGGCCTGATCAATCGCATCCGAGACCTGGGCCTGACGCTACTGTCTGTTCAACGGGTTGATGGAGAACAGGGCGCTGAACAGCAGAATCTGGAAGGGGACGCCTATGACGAAACTGAAG
>JAUVPY010000035.1 GCA_030598425.1 Anaerolineae bacterium | reverse complement strand
TTCGCAATCGACAATCCCAGGCCGGTGCCGACCGTTTGCTGTATCTCGGGGCGCTCCACACGACTGAAGCGATCAAAGATGTCTGGCAACAAGTCGGCCGGGATGCCAATGCCGGTGTCGCTCACGCTGATCTCAACCGTGTCTGATGTCTCATTGTACCGTACGGCGAGGGTGAGAGCCCCCGTATCAGGCGTGTACTTGACCGCGTTGCTCAACAGATTAACCAGGATTTGATGCACCCGCTTGGTATCACCCCATATATCGGGTATCTCCGGTGCCATGTCAACGTTGACTGCGATGTGTTTCTTGTGTGCGATAGGCTTGACGACGTCCAAGGCCTGGGTCACGGCGGGCAGAACCCCTATGCTTCGCCGCACGAGCGTCAATTTCCCATCTTCGATGCGCGAAATGTCGAGAATGTTGTTGACCAGATCCAGAAGTCGATGACTGTTGTTTCTAATGGTCGACAGCATATGCTCCTGGTCGGGGGTCAAAGGATCACGAGCCAGCAGCAGATCAATATATCCAATGATGGCCGTTAATGGAGTGCGCATCTCATGATTTATCACCGAGAAAGCGCTCGTCTTAAGCCTGTCAAGCCGTTTCAGTTCCTCGTTCGCATTTTCTAGGTCCTGGGTGCGCTCGGCGACGATCTCTTCCAAACGGGCCATCTGGGCCTTGGTCTGAGTTACGTACAATCGAAAAGCGTAGAAGGTTAACAGAAGTGGCAGAAAGAAGACGCCTACTCCAAGAACGCCGGCGATCTGGTACCCCATAGCTAACGCGCCGCCACCAACAACCATGCTCAGGACGTTCATCGGCGTCAACCACGATAGATTCTGCCGCCAGATCCGGGTCACAGGTTGACCGGTCTGAAGAGAGACAACTCCAACAATCAGTCCCGCGTTCACAATCTCGTAGGATAACGCCGCCAACACCATCGGCAACAGATTGGAGAGCAAGGCAACCTCGCCAATCGTGCCTCCGGCCAAGACGTACACTGCTCCGGCGATGGGAACTGGCAGACCCAAACCCGCCATATTAAATGGGACTCGTTGCCAAAGAGGAGCACGTCCAGGCCTCGCCTGATGTTCACTATGTCTATCCATCACCAGCGTCGAGACAAGGCCCCCGCTCATAGCTACCAGAACTGTAGGCAAGGGACCGAACAGCAGAAGGCTGGCAAAGGTGACAGCCGCGGACATAGAGAAAAACATCTGTGGCGCAAAATTCTCGCTGGTTGTCAATTCGGTAAGGATGGCTAAGGCGATGAATAGCAGAACACTGGCAGATGGGGTGACGTGGGTAAGAGACCAGACAAGCAAAGTGAGTCCCAACCCCGATACGCAGGCCGCGTAGACCTGAAACGGTTCGAGGCGTCGGGTTCCGCCAGCGGGAGACTTTGAGTCTTGTGCTAGGTTCGCCACAATGACGTCTTTCCTGTTAAACAGATGCACTCTTCCCTTAAAGCTTGAGTGACTCACTTATTGTATGATTCTAACAGATTATTAGCTACCAGTCAACGGCACTTTCGTCCCCCCTAGGGCTTACCTAGAGTCAGGTGCCAAGCACTTCCGTAACTTCAAATGCTGGCAAAATCGGGGACAAATCGCGACTTTTCTTTGCAAGATCCGATGATCTACACGACTAAAGAGGCCGACGGTCGGGGAACCGGCGGCCTCCTTACCAAACCCAGGTTTAAACCCTAGCCTCCGCCTCCTCCCCAAATCCAGCCGGAGGCCTTAACCTTTTCAACTTTCTTAACCTTCATAGCAAACTCCTCTTGTCTTCCAGGCTGGAGTCCGAAGCGATAATTCTAGCCACCCCAGGACCAAGAAGTCAGTTTACGATATCAGCGTTCTTCGCTTTCCGGGTTCACCTCCCTTCTTTTCACTTGTGTCCCTCTGAGAACTGCGACCGGCTTCTAGCCATTCCATCCGTGTCCGGTCGGTTTCACGACCTCGACCTTCTTGACCTTCACAGATTTCACCCCCTTCCATCTCTTAATTTGTCACCAGCTTGAGGAGGAGAAGTTTCCCCAAGCTGCTACAGCACATCAAGCACATCGCCAGTTGGGGAGCGTGTCACGCACATAGGCATAGGCCAGCAAGCCGTAGAAAATGACTTGGCTGGCGAACACGCCCACACCATCGTAGAAGTCTATAGGAGCCACTTCAGCGCCACGCGAGATCTTGAGCAGCGACTCCCAGATCAGTTGCAGCTTGATCGGTAGACTGATCAACAAGAACTGCGCCATAAACAGGCCGCCCCACACAATCGTGATCAGGGCAAAAATGTAAATGAACTTCATTCCACTGGCTGGCGGGTCGAATGTTCTCGCCTTGATGACCTTCGATTTCAGCCAACCATAAGTATCTGACTGTAAATTCCGCTGACCCAACAGAGCAGAGACCAGGAAATAGCCATCCATTTTCGAAAACAGCCAGAATTGGGAAGCCAGGGCCATAGTTACGAACAGAATATAGAACTTCAATAGCCCTGTCGCCTGCGGGGGCAAGGCCAGGAAGCCGGCCCTCCCAAGAAAGAGCACGTAAAGGGCCAGGCTTAGAATAAACACGTCCCACATCATGCCGGCTGCCAGGGGCAAGTAACGAACCGCGCGGGGCACTGCCCAGATGTTATGCATCACCGTCTGGCTCATTGGGAAGATGCCCAAGCGTTGGGTCCAAGTGATGGTAGCCTCAACCCCCTTGGCGCGACAGGCTAACCAGTGAGACAGCTCGTGCAGGGGCATACCCAATAGCCAGATGAGCATAGCGCTCAGAATAACGATGGAGTTGTACTCGGCCCAGAAATAATCGCTTCGTCGAGGCCAAAGCTCAGGGGTGAGAATCCAAAGGATTGCAGCAGGCACCACCAGCAGCATCCAGGCGATCAGAACCGGCTTGGAGAACAGGGCTCTCGCCCAGCTTTGGGGAAACCACTCAGCGTTTGACTTGAGAGGGGCTCGATGAGGGATGATCGTTTGGCCGTCAACCGTTGCTACAAAATCACACTCAAGAAACGCATTGACCACTTCAAAAACTTCGTCGTTCGGGAAGGGATTATTAAGCGCTTCGAAGCGATCTCTGGCTTGGGCCAGCGTCAGACCCTCATCGAGCCAGGCCAAAAAGTCCAAACCTTCCGAGGGAAGTTCCAGGAACTGATCCTCCCGGCCGATAATGACCACGCCGTTTTCGAGTTGCTTGGATAGAGGATGTAGACAAACCCTGCTGTCCAAGGTAATGGCAGGTATAGCAGCTCCGGGCATCAACGCATCTCACAGGCTCTTCCGGCGCAATCATACAGGTCGAATTCGTGGGCTGCGGCGCCAAGTGGATATCATACGCCTTATTGGCTTGAAGACCTTATGATGCTGCCGAAAGAATAATTCGCCGGGGTTGAGCCCAATGTGAATGCAATACGGAGATGAATAAGGGCTATCTCAACTACAGACTAAAGCACCCTTATTTGTACGGTTATTCACAATTCGAGTCCCAAAAAAAGGTTTACTCGAGATACGAGGTACAGCAGTTCCCAAAAGCCCAACGAAAAACCCAATATAACCGCTACTTTAGCATGAGATAGGCTCAGAAGGTGGCTCAAAAACAGGCTCACAATCCCTTGGGATATGAGGGTTTGGTAAGATCAAGGCGTTCGATTAGCCCGCCAACGCTTAGGCATAGGCATCCGCGCGTAGCGATATTTGGCTCCGCCGTAAGACCGACGTTATAATAGCGAGGAATTCGATCTAGAGACCTTCGAGGTCCACTGATCAGAGCCCGGAGAATCGACTTGAAAATACTGCTCCTGGTCCCCTATCACACTGGCTCCCACGCTGCCTGGGCAACTGACTACGCGGCTCACAGCCGACATCGTGTGACGATCCTCTCTATGCCAGGCCGCTTTTGGAAATGGCGGATGCACGGCGGCGCCATCACCCTGGCTCGCCGGTTTCTGGCCGAGGAGGCCATACCCGACCTGATCCTGGCCACAGACATGCTCGACTTGACCACCTTTCTGGCCCTCACCCGTGCCCGCACCGGGCACCTGCCCACTGCCATCTACTTCCATGAGAACCAACTCAGCTACCCCTGGCCTCCCACCGACCGTGACGTGAGTCAAGGACGCAACCTGCATTATGGCTTTATCAATTACGCCAGCGCGTTGGCCGCCGACGCGGTCTTTTTCAATTCACAGTATCACATGGACTCATTTCTCACCGAGCTACCCCGTCTGCTCAACCACTTCCCTGACCACAATGAACTCGAAACCGTGGAATGCCTGCACGCCAAGAGTGAAGTTCTCCCGTTGGGTCTGGACTTGCGTCGGTTTGACACCTATCGACCCAATCCTCAACTCCCAGCCGCTAGCTCTCAGCCACTGATCCTCTGGAACCACCGTTGGGAATACGACAAAAACCCGCAAGACTTTTTCGAGGCGCTATATGCGCTGGTCGATCGAGGGATTGACTTCGCCCTGGTCATTTTGGGCGAGCGATTCCGACAACAACCGACTGAGTTTACCGAAGCGCACCGGCGGCTGGGCGAACGGGTGCGTCGGTTTGGCTACGTACCAGCTTTCGCTGAATACGCCCGCTGGTTGTGGCGTGCCGACTTGCTGCCCGTCACCTCGCATCACGACTTCTTCGGTGCCAGCGTTGTCGAGGGGATTTACTGCGGGTGCTCCCCTCTCCTCCCCCAGCGCCTGAGTTACCCCGAGCTTATCCCCTCCCAGTACCACAACCTATGCTTCTACCATGACTTCGACGATCTGGTAGACCGCCTGGAAGCGGCTATCAGCAATCTCGACCAGACGCGCCAGACCAGCCTCCGGGACGCCGTTGCGCGCTTCGACTGGTCTGCAATGGTCCCTATCTACGATGACCGGCTGGAAAGAATAGTCAGAAATCAGTAAGCAGGAGACAGAGGAGCACAAAGCAGACTGCAAGTGTGCTGTGCTAACGTAACTCTATTGCTTTGCTAACGCAACTCTAACGTGCCGCATGCGCTTCTCTAACATGAGGCTGCTATAATGCAGCCGTCAAGTGAGTTGATATTACAATTGATTGATAAAGATAAACACAGAGGAGGTAAGTTACAATGGCCAGCATTGTTCGATGGACCCCGTTGGACGAGATGGTTTCACTGCACAGCGCAATGGATCGGCTCTTCGACGAGAGCTATGTCCGACCGTATCGGTCCAGCGCCAACACCGGGAACGGTGTGGCGATGGCGCGATTGCCTATTGATCTGTACGAAACGGACGAGGAACTGATCCTCAAGGCGCGGCTGCCCGGTATCAACCCAGAGGACGTAGAGATCACCATCGACGACGGTGATCTGATCATCAAGGCCGAACTACCCAGCGACAACGCGCTGGATAATGCCAAGGACTGGAGCTGGTACCGCCACGAACTGTATCACGGGGCCGTGGGACGCCGCATCAGCCTGCCCACGCTTGTACAGTCCGACGAGATCGAGGCCACGTTCCGCAATGGCGAACTGACGCTGGTGCTGCCCAAGGCCGAAGAAGTCAAGCCGCGCAGCATCCAAGTCAAAGCTGTCAAGTAAGTTGTAAGCTACCGCATGAAAAAGAGGGCACCGATTGAGTGCCCTCTTTTTCATACGCCTTTGATCGCCTGTAGCACAAACCACCGCACGCTCAACGTAGCACCCAATCCAATGACACGGAAGGGCTAAACTCTTGGACAAAGGCCCATTCTGAGGTACAATACAGCCATCTCCCTCAACAGGTTGAGCGCACACGTGACTGAACCGGTCATCTTCAACAATCGCTATCAAATCCTGGCCAAACTTGGCGAGGGCGGTTTGGCCGAGGTCTACCGAGCTCAAGACGTGGCTCTGGGGCGCCTGGTGGCCGTCAAGGCGCTGCGCCGCGAATATGTCGTGGACCCTGCCTTTTTGGTGCGCTTTCACCGCGAAGCGCAGAGCGCCGCCAGCCTTACCAACCCCAATATCGTGGCTGTGTATGACTTTGGTCAAGACCTGGGCCGGCCGTACATTGTGATGGAGTATGTCCCCGGTCGCGACCTGCGGACCGTATTGCAGGATGGGGGGGCGCTATCCGTAGACCAGGTAGTGGATATCGGCCTACAAGTCTGCGCCGCTGTCGGCTATGCCCATCGGGCGGGACTGGTGCATGGCGACATTAAGCCAGGCAATATCCTAATCACCCCGGATGGTAGGGCTAAGGTGGTAGATTTTGGTCTGGCCCGCGCGCTAGGTGAGTCGGCGATGGATGAGGAAGGAGAATTGGTGTGGGGCACGCCCGCCTATTTCGCCCCCGAACAAGCCGCCGGCGACCGAGTAGTCCCCGCCACGGACGTATACGCTATCGGCGTCATCCTATACGAGATGCTAACAGGCAAAGTTCCCTTCACCGGCTTGGACTCCGATGTGGCCCGCAAACACCTGTATGAGACGCCCATCCCGGCCGATCAGGTCAATCCGCGCATTCCCCACCGGTTGGCCCGTATCATAGACACCGCACTAAACAAGCAACCGGGCGAGCGTTTTCGCACTGCCGACCATATGCGCCAGGCGCTGACCGACTTTCGCCAGAGCGGGGAGGGCCAAACGGGCTACTACGCCCCTGCCGCGCCGGCCTCAAGCGTGGCCGGGGCAGCCAGCACCTCCACAGCAGACCGAACGACTGGAATGGATTGGGTTGGCCTGACCCTTGGTTTCTTCGCCGTGCTCGCCGTTTTGGGGCTAGTAGTCCTATGGGCGGCTGTGTACCGGGCATACGTGCAGCGTCCCATCCCGGCCAATGTGCCTACACCTACAGCCACCCTGGCTGTTGGTCAAGTTCGCGTGCCCGACGTGATCGGCATGGAGGAGCAAGATGCCCGCCAGGTGCTAGAAAGCACGGGATTACAGATGCAAGTACTTGGCCACGCGCATCACCCCACCATTCCCCCATTCGCCATCATCGAACAAAGTGCACGGGCAGGCGAACCAGTCGCCGAAGAGGTGACCATCGGCGTCGTCATCAGTCAGGGGCCAGAATTGATAGAGGTACCACCGCTAATAGGCAAAACCCTTGACGAGGCACAGGCGCAGGTACAATCCGCCGGCCTCATCGCTCAAATTCAAGAGGCCTGGAGTGAGCAAACGCCCGGCACTGTGATTGACCAGAATCCACCGCCTGGCTCATTGGTGCAAAGTCGCAGTCTAATCTCACTGACGGCCAGCAGTGGAACACAGGCGCCGGTCGGTGCCACGCTGGGAGATAGAATCCTGTTGGCCGGCTACGAGCTGCCACGCCTGGACTACCGCCCGGGTGACACGTTACTGCTCAGCCTTATCTGGCAAGCTGTCCAGCCGCCAGGTCAGGGTTACACCGTGTTCGTGCACCTCACCCGCGCCGACGGCAGTCCAATAAGCCAGCACGATGGATTGCCAGCTAACGGAGCTCGTCCGACTGAAACCTGGACGCCTGGCGATCAGATCACCGACGATCACCAGTTCAGCATTCCGCCCGAAACACCGCCCGGCGAGTATTGGTTGCGGGTGGGCATGTATGATAATGCTGGCCGGCTGCCAGTCACAGATCCTGGCCAGGCCAGCGCTACCGATGATATTATCGTGTTGCGATCTATTCAAGTGAATTGAGAGTCCAAGGCACTGGCAAAAAGGGAACATCTTTGGTATAATTAGGTTGGATTGCGCATTATGTAGTAAGCAATTACGTGTGGAGGCAACGAAGTGGGTTCAGGGTTGTTCAGAAATGGGCTAGTCTATCTTCTCATTATTGTCGCCATTGCAGCTTTGATTTTCAGCGTTTTTTCCCGCCCCCGGCAAACACCCGACGTTGATATTTCCCAGTTGGCGACTGACATCAAGAATAATAAAGTCGAAAGCATAACGGTGCAAGGGGATGACCTAACTATCGAATACAGTGACCCCAGCATCGCGCTGCGCACGTCGCGCAAAGAGTCTGACACCACAATCGTCGAAGCCCTCGACAATTTGGGCGTGACTGCCGCAGATCTGAAGGGTGTTGAGATCGAGATTAAGTCACCCGGGGCCTGGGGTAACTGGGCGAATCTACTGATTACCATCGTCCCTCTGGTGCTCTTTGGGGCTCTGCTTTTCTTTATGGTTAGACAGGCACAGGGTACAAACAACCAAGCGATGAGCTTTGGGAAGAGCCGGGCGCGGATGTTCACCGGGGACAAGCCGACGATCACCTTTGACGACGTGGCAGGCTTGGAAGAGGCCAAGCAAGAACTGGCCGAGGTGGTGGAGTTCCTGCGCGAGCCGGAGAAGTTCATCTCGCTGGGCGCGCGCATCCCCAGAGGCGTGCTGATGGTCGGGCCGCCGGGCTGTGGCAAGACGTTGATGGCCAAGGCGGTATCCGGCGAGGCAGGCGTGCCCTTCTTCAGCATCTCGGGCAGTGAGTTTGTGGAGATGTTTGTGGGCGTCGGCGCCAGCCGGGTGCGGGACCTGTTTGATCAGGCCAAGCGGAACAGCCCGTGCATCGTGTTTGTGGACGAGATCGACGCGGTGGGGCGTCACCGTGGTGCGGGACTGGGCGGCAGTCACGACGAGCGGGAGCAGACGTTGAACCAGATCCTGGTGGAGATGGATGGCTTTGACACGGACACGAACGTGATTGTGGTGGCGGCGACGAACCGGCCGGACATCCTGGATCCGGCGTTGTTGCGGCCCGGTCGGTTTGACCGCCGGGTGGTGTTGGACCGGCCTGATTGGAACGGGCGTCAGAAGATATTGGAGGTCCACGTACGGGGCAAGCCGCTGGCTTCCGACGTGAACCTGGGGAGAATCGCCAAAGGGACCATCGGCTTTGTGGGGGCCGACATCGAGAACCTCGTGAACGAGGCTGCGATCCTGGCCGCCCGTCGCAACAAGAAGGCCATCAGCATGGCTGAATTCCAGGAGGCGGTGGAAAAGGTGATGCTAGGTCCCGAGCGCAGGAGCCGGATCATCAGCGACATAGAGAAGGAAATTGTCGCCTACCACGAAGCAGGTCACGCGTTAGTTGCTCGAATGACGCCGGGCGCCGATCCCGTACAAAAGGTAAGTATCGTAGCTCGGGGTATGGCTGGTGGTTACACGCTGCTCTTACCTGAAGATGACCGCACTCTCATAAGCAAGTCTCACTTCCTGGCGCGGTTGGCCGTCTTCTTGGGTGGACGCGTTGCTGAGGAAATTATGTTTGATGACATCACTACCGGTGCCAGCAGCGATCTGGAGCAGGTGACACGCATCGCGCGGGCGATGGTCACCCAATTCGGCATGAGCGACAAACTGGGCCCTGTAACCTTTGGCGAGAAAGAGGAACTCGTCTTTCTGGGCAAGCAGATTGGCGAACAGCGAAACTACAGTGACGAGGTAGCTCAAGCCATTGATGAAGAGGTTCAAAGCTTGGTCGATCAAGCCTATCGACACGCCCACGCTGTGCTCACCCACCACCGCGACACGCTGGTGGCCATTGCCGAGCAGCTTAAGGAAGTAGAGACTATGGATTTCGACGAGTTTGAGGCGTTCTTTTCTGATATGCCCCCTCAAGAAAAACTGGTTGTTGCACCACAGCCAGTAGCGGCATAATACATACGCAATCAAATAAGGCGGCGCTGTCGGTGGGCAGCGCCGCTTGTCATTTAACACATAACGGGGGCCTCAGGCCATTCCTTCGTTGGTGCGCTGAAATGCCTCTTGCACCCCCGGTGATAACCCGGCCGCGCCGCTGATGCAAGGCCACGCCTTTCACACCCAAGTCGTCCTTAATATATGATACTGTCTAACGATTTGTCAAGAGATCTCTCAAAATCTCTGAGATTTAGCTTTGTTGACAGCTAGTTGGGCCTAGTGTATAATGGGTGAAGTCAGGGCGGACAGGTGAGTTTCGGAGTCCGTGGTTAATTCCCGTAGCGTGCCGGTCGGTGGGGTGACCGAAAGCCCCAAGCCTCGTCCAGATGGACAGGAAGGTGCTGTCACTGCCCAACCCAATTCGCACAATATCACCTTGAAGCGAAGACCCTTCTTTCGCTTCACCCCGAGCTCGGTGTTCACCCAATCATCCCGCATGTGACAACAGGTAGAATGCTGGGCTATTTTGTTTCGTAAAAGTATTTCGGAGGAGGCCAAGGAACACACATGACCCAAGAGGAGAGGGGAGGAGGTCCCCCTACCAATCAAACAATGGAAGATCTGTTATCCCAGGGAGAATATTCCTACCAGCGGCCTAAACGTGGCGAAATTCGAACTGGGACAGTTGTATTGGTAGGGCCAAATGAGATTGTGGTCGACGTGGGTGCCAAGCGGGAAGGAGTGGTCAGCCCCCAAGATTTAGAACGTTTGAGCCTAGAAGAACGGGCAGAAATCTCGGTGGGTGACGAAATTCCGGTCTACGTCGTCAACCCCGAAGATCGAGATGGTAACACCATCGTATCTATCCACCTGGCTCAGACAGAGCAGGATTGGCAAAATGCCGAAGCGCGCCTGGCAAGCAAAGAGATTTTCGAGGGAGAGGTCATTGGCTACAACAAAGGCGGGTTGGTCGTCCCCTTCGGTAGAATTCGCGCTTTTGTGCCAGCTTCACAGATCGCTGGCTTCCCGCGCCGCTTGTCGCCAGACCAAAGGATTGAACGCCTGGCCCAGCAAGTTGGGCGCGAGATAATCGGGCAGATCATCGAAGTCGACCGAAGGCGCAAACGGCTGATTATGTCGGAACAGGCCGCGCAGTCGGAATGGCGCGAGCGAAAGCGAAGCAAGGTGATGGACAGCCTAGTTGAGGGACAGGTCGTCCATGGGGTGGTGACAAGCCTTGCCAACTTCGGCGCCTTTGTGGACCTGGGCGGGACCGACGGCCTGATCCACATCTCTGAGCTGGCCTGGCACCGCGTCCGACATCCGCGCGAAGTCATCCAAGTCGGCGACGAGGTGGATGTTTACGTTCTGAAGCTCGATCGCGCCCACAGCAGAATCGGCCTGAGCTTGCGCCGGTTGCAGCCCGATCCATGGAGTCTGGTAGACACCAAGTACTACATCGACCAGCGCGTGGTGGGCAGGATCACGAACATCACGGATTTTGGCGCGTTTGCCCATCTGGAAGATGGCATTGAGGGGCTGATTCACATCTCGGAACTCTCTGACGCGGAGATTGACCATCCCAGCGAGGTGGTCAAACGCGGGGAAGCGTATCTGCTGGAGATCATCAAAATTGAGCCCGAACGACAACGCATTGGCTTGAGTTTGAAACGCGTGTCTCCCGAGGAGCAAGCTGCCTGGCGCGCCGAACAGGAAGCTTCGGCACCAGAGCCCGAACCTGAAACGGAGCCTTCCCCGGAAGAAGCACTCGAAGCCAGCCCGGTAGCGGAAGAGGAACCCCAGGAAGCTCCGCCACCAGAGCCCGAACCTGAAACGGAGCCTTCTCCGGAAGTAGCGCTGGAGGCCAGCCCGGTAGCGGAAGAGGAACCCCAGGAAGCTCCGCCACCACAACCCGAACCTGAAACGGAGCCTTCTCCGGAAGAAGCACTCGAAGCCAGCCCGGTAGCGGAAGAGGAACCCCAGGAAGCTTCGGCACCAGAGCCCGAACCTGAAACGGAGCCTTC
>JAUVPY010000003.1 GCA_030598425.1 Anaerolineae bacterium | reverse complement strand
GCCATTGGTGGGTGTAGGCGGTGGTGTACAGCGAGGATGAGACGGTGAAAATCTGTGTGGGAATGGTGGGATAGTTTTCTTCCGGCAGGCCTTCCTCGTACCATCGCTTGATGGTAGCGCCCCAGAAGGCATACTCCCACTTGGGCGCGGTTGCACCGGGGTTGAAATTCATCACTTCCAGAAATTTCTCGCGTGCGTTCACGGGTTACCTCCCCAGCTGTTGGCCAGGTCCTTCGGGAAACGTTGCCTTTCTTTGGCTGTGCCATGCGAGAAACCGCCCGCTTTGTCCTCGGTACGGTCTGTAATCACCTCTCCAGTCAATTATGGGCTTCACCAGACTGCAGTGCACTTCACGTTGTGGCTGAGCTCGAAAGTGGAATATACCCTCAGGCAGTTGGGCTCAAGAATCGCTTTGGGTTCTCCTTCAATAGGACATCTACCTCTTCTGGCTTCACGCCCTCGTCGCGCAACATGGGCACGATATTGGTCAATACGTGGTCGTAGCCCCACCCGCCGTATGTGTGCAGCAGCGTCTTCAGGCACACGTCGCAGGCGATAAGGATATTGTGCAGGTAGCCGGCGTCGATCAGGTGCTTGACTGCTTGCACCCGCTCGAAGTCGCGCGCAAACACCCCGCCTGCGAATCCGCGGAAACGGCGGTCGATAAAATATTCCTTGCCGAAGTCGTCGAACTCGATAAAGGCGCCTGTCTTGACCAATTCGGTGCAATAGTCCAGGTCGATTTCGACGTCGATGTGATTGATGGAAACTTTGTCCAGCCGGGCACCGTGCCGCTTCAAGATATCCAGCGCCTCTAGGCCGTGTTTACCCCACGGATAGGTATGCACAATGATCCCGACACCCGTTTCGGCGTGAGCTTCGGCAGCGGCGATCAGGACCTTCTCCTCGTTAGGATGGATGGGGGTGCTGGTGCCGATTTCGCCGATAACACCAGCGCGGATGGAGGTGCCATCGATGCCCTCGGTGAGGTCTGTGAGGATCTCCACTTTGATTTGCTCTACGGTCTTGTCGTCCATGTCCTTAGAATGAGTGTCGGCGGTGTAGTAGCCACAGCCGGCAATAATATTGATACCCACTACCCGCGAAATCCCGTACAGCGCTTCCGGGTCCCGGCCGATACCGATGCTCGTGGCATCGACGACGGTATCGCCACCAGCTCTTTTGAAACGCAGTAACTCATCCTCGGCCACTGCCAGATCATTCAGTACTAGATTATCTTTAACTGCGTATGGATTACGCGATAACGCGTCCAGATTGCTCAACTGCACCGGTTCTTCGGACAGTGCCCGCCTCGACGCTGCCGAGAATTCGGTGAATTGATTCCTGATGTCAACGAGAATGTGCTCGTGCGGGGATACTACACCTAATGCTGCATCATCTATAGCACCGGTGACTGTGGTAACTGGCATCTGAAACCTCCTGTTTTAGACATTCCGCTGGCCCGCGAACTCAGGGGACAGCAATCCAGCTAAATATAGGTCAAATCCAATTCCTGTGCGTTAATCTAAATCGGTTAGCTAACTACAGGGACGGTCTGACCTTGATCATATCAACCATTTCGTTGAGTCGTTCCCTGTAATACTTGAAGTCCTCCCAACTTACATTGGGAGGCACGGCGTGATCAACATATGGAATGTACCCCCCCTTGGCAATCATTCGTGCCACCTTGTCCATTTCCCTATCAATGCTTTTCTTGCTCAAGAGGGCTGTCTTGTCGATTCCGCCCATTATTCCCAAGTTTGGATACTTTTCGCGAACCCTCTCAATGTCGTTCCCGGCCATCACCTCCCAGGGTAAGATCGCGGTCATACCTGCTTCCAGGAACAACGGGATCATATCTTCGATGTAACCGTCTGTGTCTACGACAAAGTGTCTGACACCTTTAGATCTGGCGAAATCAATTAGCCGCCTGTAATATGGGGTCATGAACTCCCGAAACATCTTGGGACTGATGAGCGAGCCTCCTTTGTAGGCCATATCCTCGTAGAACCGCCCGAAGTCGAAGTCGATCTTGGCCGTCAGTTCCTCTGCGATTGCCAGCCACATCTCACACAGGTGATCGAGGATACGCTTAATGAGCTCCGGCTTGTCATAGTACCAGTAGTATAGATTCTCCTCGCCGATCATGAAGCGCAGAACGCCGAAGAAACCGATGGGCGAGCCATAGAGGCACATCGGGTAATCTCGTTCGTTTGCCTTGGCGAGAAAAGCCTCAACATTGTCCACCGTGTAGCGACCATCAAAGTTGTTCAGACTCAAACGATCCCGCTTGATTCCCTCCCAGTCTGCCTCACAGGTGACCGGATGTCCGAGCCACGTGGGCATGCTGCGTTCATCTTTGAAGGTGAGCCGCCGAATACCATCCACTCCGATGTACTCGACCTTGTCCTCAGTTTCGGAGATGACTTGGGTTTCCCAACGCGGGTAGTAGAACCAGTTAAACGGGAAAGGAGAAGGTCCCCTGTCGAGGTCGAAATAGGACACGATGTCGTGTGCATATTGGACGCTATCGTCGTAGCTGGGCATGGGATACTGCAGACCTGGACCATTCACGAATTCGCCGTAGATCAGATCCCGCTCGAAACCGACCTCCTTGGGTAAGCCTGCCTGGTACCAATCCATAAGCACCGCACCCCAGAAGCCAAATTCCCACTTAAGCGTCCGGTCGGTTTCTTCCATGCCTAGCACACTGAGATAGATTTCGCGAGCGGTTATGCCCATCACATTCCCCCTGTCAATTTCAAGTGTGAGTGTTCTTTTAGGCCTGTCTCTGCGGTCCTAATGGTGGCTAAGACACTATTCCTTGACGGCACCGGCAACAATACCCGATACAAATTGGCGCTGGAATATCAGATAGACCGCAATGATGGGTAAAATGGCTGCCATCACTGCCGTTGCAACGATGTTCCAAGGTGTCATATATTGGCCTTGGACCTTGATGACTTCAATAGGTAGCGTGTACAGGCTGGATTTCTGAAGTAGCACCAATGCTAATGGGAACTCGTTCCAGACGAACATGAACTGGAAGATCACGTTGGCGCTGATCACTGGCCGAGACAAGGGCAGTACAATCTTGAGCAATACTTGCATGTGACTTGCGCCTTCCAGTCGTGCTGCCTCGAGAAGGGGAACAGGGATATTTCTAAAGAATCCCGTGAACAAAAAAATACTAAGCGGGATGCCAACCGCGATATAGGGTAGGATCACACTGAGCAAGCTGTGCTGAATGCCGAATAGCCGAACCACCCGAAATAGAGGCAGCATAAGCACGTGCACTGGAATCATCATGCCAGCAAGGAGGAAGTAAAAAAGGACGTTCCGGCCGAAAAACCTGATCTGCGAGAAGGCATATGAAGCCAAGATGGAGACCACCAGGATTCCGACTACCGCACTAACCGTAACGACTACGCTGTTGCGGAGTGCATTCAAGAAAAAAATCTGGATGTTCCTGTAGGGAAATTGGCCCTGGATCAGATACAGGTAGTTCTCAAAGGTCACCTCGTCCAGACTCTGGAAGAATAGGTCTTTATACACGGACTGAGTTTTGCGCAGTGACAAAGAGATCATCCAGGCGAACGGAAACAAGACGAACAGAAGCCAGCCATACATGATCACATACTCGACCAACGCGAACAGTCTTGATTCCTTGGATTCTCCGAGCAGTTGTTTCACTATCAAAGTCTCCTGCTAGCCTTCCGTCGTACCCCGCAGCCTCAGCCACGAGAACAGCAGCATGATGGCCATCATCACAACGGCCACGGTGCTCGCATAGCCGTAACGGTGAAAATCAAAGGCCGGGTAGTATAGGAACGTCGTCAAGACTTCCGTTTTATGAGCCGGGCCTCCAGACGTCATCACATAGATGAGGTCAAAGACTTTGAACCCCCCGATGATGTTGAGCACCACTAGAATTGCGACTGCATCACTGAGCAGAGGTATCTTGATATAGCGGATAATGCCAACTTCGCTGGCCCCGTCAATGCGGGCGGAATCGTAAAGGTCAGAAGGTATTTCACGCAGTCTGGCAAAGTAGATCACCATATTCCAGCCGACCGATTGCCACACAGTAGTGATGATCACGGCCGCCATGGCCAAGGTCGGTTCTCCCAGCCAAGTGTGCTTCAGGAATGGTAGGCCTATGCCAACCAGTATCATATTCAATGCTCCAAAGGGCGCGAAAATCCTCTTGAACGTCGCGCCAATCAAGGCAGGTGCCAGAATTGCCGGGATGAAGAACATAACTCTCAGCGGGTAATTGCCCCTGATTCTTTCTCGATCAATAATGAGGGCAAAAATCATTGCAGGGATATTGATGAAGATGATGATGGCCACTGTGTAAACAACTGTATTGCGTAGTGTTCTTGGGAATATGGGGTCCTGCATCAACTCGACGAAGTTGTTCAGGCCAACAAACGTGGCAATCTGGTTGAGGGTATTGATCTCGTAAAGGCTGGAACGGATGACGTTGTATAGGGGGTACAGCATAAACGCCACGTAGAATAGCAGAGCAGGCAATATGAATGCATAGCCTGCCAGATGGTTCAGGAGAACACGTCTGGAGCGACTCCCTCGCGTTTCGCGCCCAAAAACTGAGAGCCTATTAGACTCGGCCGTGTGGGTTTTGATAAGATTTCCCACTCTGACTTAGCTATCCTTCTTCTAACCGGTTCTGGTACTCTGACGCACTGACACGCTTTGCGTTGGATACGTGGGATGCGACCAAACTCAGCACAACCCGTGGCGGCAGATGGCGCTACCCCTCCGCTCTGGGCCGGAGGGGTTGGGAATGGTGGCTCAACCCAGAAGAAACCTGCGTGGCTGAGAAGGAGGGGTAGCGCGCCCTACTTAGGACTAAGGATTAAATAACTTCCACATTTCTAAGGCTACATGTAAGCCACCAAACAGGGAAATTGTTTAATTCACGATCCTTAGTAGATCGTTACATCGGGTTGGCTACTCGTTGTAAACGCTATCGGCAGCAGCTTGGATCTGGTCAACGGCCTCCTCGGGTGTCACGTCGCCCGCCATCAGAGCTTGCACGGCGACACCAACCTCCTGGTAGATCTGGGGAGTGTAGATGAAACGGTCAACAGCAGAACCTTGCTGGCTGTTGACCTTATCCGCTAGAGGATATTCGCTGCTGACTTCCTTCTCCAACGCGCCGGCTGGAGCTACACCGTTCTTGAACATGACCTCATAAGTTTCCTGAGTCGTCAACTCCTTCAACAGTTCGACGGCTAGGTCCGGGTGCTCACCCTTGCTGGCCGCCGCCCACACTAGTGCAGTGCCGCCAGTCAACACGCGCTCTCCGCCTGGCAGGGTAGGGAACCACATAGTGTCTGCATCCATATCAGGCGGGATATCCTGGATCATGAAGTTGCCAACTGGCCACAGGATGACGGTGTTGCCCTGGATCCAGACAGGCAGCGCGTCCTCATGGTAGTTCATGGCCGAGGCGCCCTCCATAAAGACTCCAGCGTCAGTGAGGTCCTTGATCGTCTGCATGGCCTTGATGAAGACCGGGTTGCCGCTCCATTCTATCTCACCGGCATCCGCCTGACTTAAAAGATCACCGCCGCCCTGCTGTTGGACGAATAGGACGAACAAATCGACCGCGCCCCAGAGATCGGCGGTGGCGAAAGCGACGGGGGCTACGCCTGTGCCTTTGAGTGCTTCGGCCATCGCGATCAGGTCGTCGGTGGTCTGGGGCTCTTCCAGACCATACTCTGTGAGCAGGTCGCGGTTGACCCCCACCTGCAAGTTGTTAAGCGAGGCAGCCACAGCGTAGGCTTTGCCGTCCCAAGATAGCAGATCAGGAATATAATCGTACATCTGCTTGCGCCATTCGCCGTCGTTGGCGTCCATATACGGCGTCAGGTCCAGGACTTCGCCCGCTTGGGCGACGCCCCACAAATCGCCGCCTTGATTCTCCAGGAATACGTCGGGTGGCTCACCCGCAGCGATCATAGAAGCCAACGAGGCCTGGTACTCTCCGTAACCGACCACGCGCATATCCACCTCGACACCAGGGTGCTTGGCCTTAAAGTTGTCGATGATCACGGGGAAGATGGTCGGATATGCACCCGGTGCTTGAGTGAAGACAGACAGCGTAATTTCTTCGGCTGCAGGTGCCTCGGTTTCTGCTGCAGGTGCTTCAGTTTCTGCCGCGGGCGCTTCAGTCGCAACGGGCGCGGCTGCTTCAGGTGTTGCTAGTGGAGCACATTGTGCGGCCACCAGTACTATTACTACCGACAACGCAAACACCGAATAGGACCACCAAGATTGGATTTTCATCTTTGTTCCTCCTCTCGTTTATCAATTGATTACCTACAGCATCTCGTCGCTGCCAACAGTTGCTCTGACTCGCACCTCCTTCCGTTTGAGTACTTGATCGTGATGATTGTGATTCGCTACTCGTCTTCGTGGTACCCTACGTTCACGTAGTAAGCCAGGTTTGCCTGGGTTGTGTCAAGCCGACCGAACTGGGCCACAATGTTCACATCCGAGCGCACGCGAAGTCCGTACTGTGTCATGGCCGGGATCTCGAGTCCACCTATTTCTTCTGGCTTG
This sequence comes from Anaerolineae bacterium, assembly GCA_030598425.1. Taxonomy (GTDB): domain Bacteria; phylum Chloroflexota; class Anaerolineae; order 4572-78; family NAK82; genus JAUVPY01. Next base: position 13,580 of record JAUVPY010000003.1, on the reverse strand, counting down.
TCCATCCGAAAAAAGGTGCAGCGCTCCGCGCCTACGACGATCCCGATATTCTTGGCTGGCTCACGCTCTTCAAAGTAGAAATCCAACTTGAGATTCGCTGGTCTGCCGTTGGTGTTTAATATCATCAATGCCTCGTGAGCTTCCAGACTGCTTCCCTCCGTTTTCTCTGGAAGGAATCCATCAGGGAAATACCATATTCTTGCGCCACCTTTTGGCATCCTTTACTCCTTTTTAATCTGAAACCGATAGCCAGGGATCAAGAGTCGCCCGCCCATCCCAAAAGATAGATCTCGTGCCAGTAAATTACCGCCCACTACGATCACCCTTGAGTTATCCTGCTTAGATAATTCTCGTTGAATTTTGTCAGCAACTCCGCGCCATCCCCTGTTACAGCCAATGTATTCTCGATTCTGAACGAGCCCCAATCCAGACCGAACAAGAACACATCGACGGCCACTGTCATACCTTCCACTAACTCGTAATCCTGATCTACAGGCAACCACGGGGATTCACACTCCAGTAGGCCGATGGAATGTACTTGTCCATAGGGACTATATTTAGCAAGTCCGGCGCGCTCCAGGACACCCCTGCCAGCGGCGTTCAACTCTCTAGAGGTCGCCCCGGATTTCAAACGATCAATTATAGCCGACATTGACTCTTCGGCTATCCGCACGCTATCCCTGATCTCGTCTGGGATCTTGCCAAGTACCATAGGATAGCAAAGCGCAGCATTGTATCCCTCGTAGCAGGCGCCCGCCTGCAGGTCGATGATCTCTCCCACCTGGACTTGGCGCAGGGTGTTCATGTTCATGCACAACTGGGTGTGCTCCGGGCCGGAGGGAATCATCGGGTTCCAGGCGATGGCCACGTTTTCCGCGCCGCCCCTTAATATCGCTCCGTGGATCTCGGCGTGGATGTCCAACTCGGTCCAGCCAGGCCGCATTTTGTCGAGGACGTTGGCGAACGAATCGTCTAAGATGTTGGCGGCTTTGCGCATGCAGGCAATTTCGTTGGCACTCTTTCTGACCCGCACTTCGTACATCAATGCTTCTGCATTAGTTACTTCCGCATCCGGAAAGACATTCGTCAATTGCCGGTAGATGACCTGGGGGAAGGTCAGCGTGCCGACGGTGCCGATGCGCCGGACGGAGTATTTATCCTTGATCTCTTTGAAAACGTCGGCGAAGGTAATCTGGCCCTGGATCTCATATTCGGTGCCGGCTACTTCTCCAACTTCGGGAAGAACGCGCACATCTTTGATCTTGGATTTGTGGACTGACCAGGCGTGGCATGCCTGACCGGAACACAGAATCGCTTCGCCCTCTAGGGGGACGATAACGGCGGCCGATTCGTTGATGGGGTAAACGTCGGCCAGATAGCGGACGTGGGACGGGTCAAGCAGGTTGGAATAGAGGACCAGTAGGTCGAGGGATGCGGCCTCCATCTTCTGCTTGACGTTTTGTATCCTATTGGCGAACTCCTGATCGGGTATCTTCGGGAAGTCGTTGGCGCTCACTTGAGTTTTCCTTTCTTCTTGTGTATGTTACTCACGGCGATCTGGCCCTCATAGTCGATCATCTCGGCCAGCATCTGTACTTCGACCCGACCTATCAACTCAGGGTCGGCCGCGTTTTCGTGGACCAATCGCCCTTCAGGAGCAATTGGCGAGTCCCAGGAGAAGAACTTGACGCCACTATCTATCGCCTTCTGGCCTACAGGTACCAGAGCCTCCGGGTCGATGGCCGAGACGCCGATCGCGTCAACATTCTGTGCAATGAGGGCATCAATCAACTCGACCTGACTGGAAATGTCCATACTGGCGGGCCCCTGGAAGATGATGGTATCTGCCAGCTCTGCGGCGACCTCTTGCGAGCCCTCATCCGCTTTGTCGAAGTAGGGGTTGCCGTTTCCTTATACACGTGCCGCCAGGCAACACTCTGCGTGACAAGCCACACCGGGTGGCGCCCTGTAAAGTTACTCTCGGCAATGTCCAGGTCTGGAAACACCGTCGCCTCCTGGTAGATGGCCGCGATGCCCAGCCGCTGGGCGTACTGCGGATTAGGTATGCTCACCGGCTCGTCACGAAACAGAATCTCACCCTCATCTATCTGATGCACACCGGTGATCACCTTCACCATGGTCGACTTACCCGCCCCATTCTCACCCACCAGGGCGTGTATCTCGCCAGGGTACAGCTCAAAGTCCACACCTGCCAGCGCCTGCACACCACCAAACGCTTTGTGGATATTGGCCAATTTCAGTATCGGTTCTCGGCGGGCGTTGTTTGCCATAAGACATCCCTTTTACATCAGTTCAAGGTTCGAGTTCCTGGTTTCGAGGTTCGAGCTTAAGCAATGACAACATCTACCCCAGCCTCTTGGAGCGACGCCACCATATCGGGCGGTGCACCCTCATCGGTGATGACACAATCTAGTTGTTCAATTGAGGCAAAGGAAACAAATCCTACCCGTCCCCACTTGCTGCTGTCTATAAGGGCAATGACCTGTTTGGCGTGGATGACCAAATCCCGCTTAACGGCCTCCTCAGCATTGTCAACCTCGGTCAGCCCTTCCTCTAGCGTGAACCCCTTGGCACCGAAAAAACCCTTTTGCAGGTTGAACTGTTTGAAAAAATCGTTGCCTTCAGAGCCAACCAGAGAGACTGAAGCACGACGCAGGAAGCCGCCTGGCATCAAGACGGTTACTCCAGGTGTGCCAAGGAGAGCCATCGCGGTGACGAGGCAATTGGTGATGACCGTCAGTTCACGACGCCCTGTGATCTGGTGGGCCAGCGATAAGGCCGTCGTGCTGGCATCCAGAACAATGGCCTCACCATCTTCGACCATTGCTGCGGCTGCAGCGCCGATGCGCTGTTTCTGTGTCGCGTGGATTCGGCGGCGGACATCAAGAGAAAGCTCCAGGTCGCTCCGGTCGGGGGCGATTGCGCCCCCGTGGGTGCGCACCAGCACACCCTGCGCTGCCAGAGCATCCAGATCAGAACGGATCGTTGCTTGGGACAGATCAAACCGTTCGCTAAGGTCCGCGACAGACACACGGCCTTCTCGCTCTAGCAAGGTTGTGATCTGCTCTCGTCGCTCTTGGAGGAATAGTTTAGTGCTCACGCGTCATCGCTATGAACTCCGGCCTTGCAACCAATGTGCTAGATAACAGAATCTTCTCCGCCAGCGGTTAAATAATTGGCAGACAGTTCAATCCTAGAAGAAGGTAAAGAGGATAGACAAAAACGTCACTAATGCCTGTATTATATCATATTCGCCGCAACAGGTCAATAGGCAACCGAAAAAAACAAAAGAAAGCACAAGTTTTTGCGAATTATCCGCAAGCCAATGGACGCCTATGTGGCGTCAATCGGCCTGCTCCATAAGGGTCAGAAGGCGTGCATAGGCATCGTCCCACCCGGCCCGGCTAACCGGCTCGAAGGTGATCACGTCAAAGGAGTTGCGCACAACTTGGCGTCCCTCGTCCAACGAGGCGAGATGGCCTAACGCCATCGCCTGCAAAATGATGTTGCCAGTCGCCGTGGCCTCAACAGGCCCGGTTATCACCCGGCGACCGATGGCATCGGCAGTGAGCTGGGACAGCAGCCGGTTCTGGGTCCCGCCACCGACGATGTGAAGCGGCTCAAGACGCCGCTCCAGCATCTCTTCAACCCGCTCCAGCACCCAGCGATATTTGAGCGCGACGCCTTCCAGGGCGCAGCGAATGATGGCCCCTATATCTTGGGGCACCGGCTGGTTCGTCGTCTGGCAATAGGCTTGAATGCGAGCCGGCATATCGCCGGGCTTGAGAAACTCGGCGTCGTCGGGGTCGACCACCGCCTGAAGAGGCTTGGCAGCGACGGCCATTTGGGTCAAATCATCATATGAGTATTCTTCACCCTGGCGTGCCCAGGTACGCCGGCACTCTTGCACTAACCATAGCCCCATGATGTTCCTCGAAAAGCGGAAGGTACTGCACACGCCACCCTCGTTGGTGAAATTGAAGGCCAGGCTTTTCTCGTTAATGACCGGTTCGGGTAACTCGGCCCCCATGATCGACCACGTACCGGAACTGATCCAGGCGAAGCCTGAGCCCTCAGCAGGGACTGCCGCCACCGCTGAGCCCGTGTCGTGGCAGGCAGGCGCAATGACCGGCACGTTGCCCAGGCCTACCTCCTCCGCGACAGAAGGCGAGAGAACCTCCAGGACTGTGCCGGGCTGTACGACCTGGGGAAAGATGTGAGTAGGGATGCCTAACCTCTCCAGCATGGGCCGGGCCCAGTCGGCCTTGCGCGGGTCATAACACTGGGTGGTGGTGGCATTGCTGAACTCACATGCCTTTGCCCCAGTGAGCCAATAGTTAAAGAGATCCGGCATGGTCAAGAAGGTCTCGGCGACCTCAAGGGCGGGTGAACGGCTTACGGCCATCGAAAGTAACTGATAGAGACTGTTGAGAGTCAAGAATTGTATACCGGTTTGCTCGAATATCTCTTCACGTGGAACACGGCGAAATGCCTCTTCGAGCATGCCGTCGGTCCGGCCGTCACGATAGTGATACGGATTGGAGACCAGCGCGCCGTCGCGGTCGAGCAGACCGAAATCTACCCCCCAGGTATCAAGGCCAATGCCTGCCAAATCTCCGCCTAGCTCGCGGGCGATCAGGACCATGCCTTGTTTTATCTCTGTCCAGAGGCGCAATACGTCCCAGTGCATGCCATCTGGCAAGTACACTGGCCCATTGGGGAAGCGATGTACGTCTGAAAGCCGAATCCGCTGGCCGTCGAACTTACCGAGTATGGCACGACCGCTCTCAGCACCCAGGTCAAGAGCCAAAAAGTTGAGTGGATGAGGCATCATCATCTCCTCCGTTTGCACCCGGCCGTTGTGGTTTCATCCTACCAGCACGTCATAGAATCTAGAAAGAGCCGCTCAAGATCGGCCTCATCGAATGGGCGTGGCGATAGCTTAGTAACGCGATGCTGCGGCAGCGTGCCAGCAACCAACTGGGGTACATCGTCCGGCCCATAGCCCACCGCGGACAGACCATTGGGTATGTCAGTTCGACGCATCAGATCAACAATCGCGGAGACAAGCAGCTCACCTGCGTCCTGCAGGTCTGCATCGGATACATCCACACCCATTAACTGTGCAGCATAGAGATGCCGCTCCGGATTGGCGGGCGCGGTAAAGCGAAATACGGCTGGCGCGTTTAGAATCACCGACATACCGTGCGGAATGATCGGGTGGTCGGGGCTGTATCCCTCTGGCACATAATCGCGAACCATACCAGACACCGGGTATGACATGCCGTGAGCCAGGTGCACGCCCGCGTTGCCAAAGCCAATACCTGCCAGACAGGCGGCGAGCAGCATCTGGCCGCGTGCCTCGTCATCGGAAGGATCCTCGTTCGCGCGAACGATGTTCTGAGAGACCATCTGTATTGCGCGCGCGGACCAAAGGTCACTTATGGGGTTGGCCCCCTGGTATGCAGGCCGCGAGCCTGGTTTGGCAGCCGCTGGCCGTTGGTCATATGGCAGCGCCGTGAGCGATTCCAGCGCGTGGCCCAGAACGTCCAAACCGGAGCAGGCTGCCACCATCTTTGGAAGCGTGCGCGTGTTATCGGGGTCTATGATGCCCATCGCTGGGCGAAGCGCACGATGGGCAATGCCTGTCTTGGCATGCATCTCCAGAAAATCAAAGATCGCGACACCAGTTGTTTCGCTGCCTGTACCGGCCGTGGTGGGTATAGCAATCAAAGGTTTCAACTGCCCCGGGACCGGGCGCCCTTCGCCGATTGGCTGATTAACGTAGGCAAGAAAATCCGCAGGATATGTGGCGTACAGGTTAGCCGCCTTAGCCGTGTCCATGGTCGATCCACCGCCGACGGCGACATAACCATCGAACCCCCCATCGGTCGCGAATCGAATGACCTCCCTGAGAGAGGCATCCGTCGGCTCAATGCGCACACAATCATAGAGCACAGCGTCGATCCCTTCCGAACGTAACGCCTCAAGGGTGACAGCAACCGACGAAGAGTCTGCCAAGTTAGAATCGGTCAAGACCATCACGCGTCGTGCGCCTAGCTGTCTCATGTCGTACCCAACTTCGCACGTAACACCGGGACCGTACTTGATACTGGATGTGTCCATTGTAAAGGCAGTTTCAAGTTTCATGGTTTTTTTCTCCCACGTGGGGTGCCAGCAAGTCAGCTTTTGTACGAAGTACTCACGCCGCAGGCCACTACCGCAGTACCTTGTGCATAGCCTGCCGTAGGATATCCAGTATTTCGTCCGCTTCCCCCCACGTCACGATCAGGGGAGGCTTGACCTTGAGCACATTCTTGCGCACCCCGCCCAGGCCAAAAATGGCACCCAACTGCAGCCCTTCCCGGCGAATCTGGAGACATTCTTCAACGGCAGGCTCTTTGGTCCCTGGGTCGCGCACATACTCGACGCCGATGTGTAAGCCAACGGCACGGATGTCCCCCATCTCGGGAAACTCCTCCTGCAGTTTGCGCAGGCCGTCGGCCAGATAAGCTCCCACCTGGCGGGTATTCTCCAGGACTCCATCGCGCTCAATGATCTCAATCTGCTTAATCGCAGCCACCTGCGACAGTGAATTGTTGGCAAAGGTATGCAGCTCCTCGGCTTTCAAACTGAATCCTTCGAGCTTGTCACGAATAATTATGGCGGCGATGGGCAATCCGGCCCCTAACCCCTTACCCATTGCAATAATATCAGGCGTTACCGCGAAGTATTCGGCGGCGAACCATTGTCCAATACGGCAAAACGTCTGGACTTCATCGAAGATCAGCGGAACCTCGTATTCGTCGCAAATCTCGCGCACTCGATCCAGATAGCGTTTGGGAAAAATGATCTGCCCTCCGCTGGCCTGGATAGGTTCCAGGATCACGCCAGCCGTCGGCCCGTTCACCCCTCGCTCGATGGTGATGCGCAACATCTCCGCACACATCAAATCACAACTTGCCAGTTCCTGGCCAAAGGGACAGCGGTAGCAATAGGGATTTGGCGCGCGCTGCACACTGTGCAGCATAGGCAGGAAATGCTGCTGGCCGGTAAAGCTCCCAGCGGCACGGGTGGCGATCCACGAGGCGCCGGCAGAACCAAATGTAGTGCCGTGGTAACTATCCCAGAGAGCGATAAACTCCTTGGCACCGGGCCGGTTGCGCAGAGCGATCTTCATAGCCGCCTCGACGGCCGGCCCTCCCCCCACCGTGAAGGAAACGCGGTCCAGGCCATCCGGGGCCAACTGGGCCAGGCAACTGACCAGGTAGAGCTGGGGCAACGAATTGAAGCCCTGGTGAACGTGGGTCAAGTTCTGAGCGTGCTCACAGATGACCTGCCTGATTTCGTCGTTAGTATAGCCCAGGTACAACGCCCAACCCTGCGACGTACAGTCGATGTAGCTGTTGCCATCAATATCCTGTACACGCACCCCTTTGCCTTTGACCAAAGTAGGGCCTGGCGTGGCTCCCCCTACCATCAGATGTCGCCTCGCGGCCTCTATCTGGGCACCTGTCATCCCATAGATTCGTTCGAGCGTGGGATCCATAGCTGAATTCCTTGAGAAATCGAAAGCTTCAACAGGTTGTCTCAGATCTTGAACTTTCGGCCTTCATCCAACATGGCCAGATAATTTTCCAGGGGTATGTAGTTTGCAACACTATTCCCGGTACCCAGGCAATAGCCACCGCCAGGCATACATCTCTCAAGCGTGTCGCGAACTCGCTGGCGAACCTGCTCTTCACTCGCCCAACAAAGGAAATCCATGTCAATACCGCCGAGAACAGCGATTCGATCTCCGTACTGCCGCTTGGCTGAGACGACACTCTCAATCGTGTCTTCAAATGAGTGCTTGGCATCGATGCCTACATCTTCGATCAGATCTTCCATGATCGCGTCCAGGTTCCCACATGAGTGAAGCAGGTACGGCCGGCCAGCCGCGTGCGACATTTGAGCCATAAGCTTATGCCCAGGAAGCACGAACTCGCGCAGATCGTCAGGGCTGATTAGTGTCCCGGTGCGAAAGCCCATGTCGTCGCTACCCCAAATCAGCTTTACGCGATCAAACTCGAGCAGGCATTTCATAAACCGTCTATACACATCAATCAAGCGCTCGCTGATGGCAGCTACCAGCTCCCGTTGGTCGAATAAGGAGTAACACAGCGTCTCATAGCCCATCAACCACGCCAGATACTCGGCAAAGTGGGCGAACCCCCCGCTGCCCACAACGCACATATCTTCGGGCAGATTGGCCTCATACCATTCCAAAGAGCAAGTTGACGCCGATTCGGGATCAGGCCACGGGTAAGCCTCAAACTCCTCCCAGTTGGTAATCGGGCCCCTGTGTTCGTCTACGAAGCTCCGTCCGTCATCGCGCGCTAACTCAGCCGTGTCCTCGATCGCCAAACGATTGAGGGGCATCTCCCAGCCATCTAAACTACAACGCACGTAATCATAACCCAGAAAGCGTTGCAGTTTCACCAGACGCTTCTGCTCAAGGAACGCATCGTCTGGGTCCAGACCATCCAGCAGGCCAAATCTATCGCAGATAGCCGTTTGAACCTCTTCATCCCACAGAAGCTCGATGAAATATACCCGGTCTGGCGTCGCCCGACGTTCAATACAGCTAAGCAACCCCTCCCAGTTGGGCGAAACATCCACGGAAAAAGGACGGTCATTCATGGTTTAGGAAGATACCTCTAGGTCTAGGCCATGAGTAGATGCGTACGCTCCACCAGTTGTACGACCCGCTGTAAAAAGCGCGCCGCGGGGCCACCGTCCACCAGGCGATGATCGAACGTGAGACTCAACCATACCATCTCCCGCCCCACGACTTCATCGCCCACCATCACCGGCTGCCTCTTTATACGCCCCACACCCAAAACGGCACACTCGGGAAGGTTAATGAGCGGCGTAAAGGCGTCAATCCCGAACATGCCCAAGTTGGTCAGGGTAAAGGTCCCTCCACTTAACTCATCAGGGGTACACTGGCCAGCCCGAGCCCGGTCGACCAGGGATAGCGTCTCTTCGGAAAGCTGGAGCAGCCTCTTGCGATCAACATTACGCACCACCGGCACCAGCAAGCCGCGCTCTGTGTCCACAGCCAGCCCGATGTGTATGCGTTGCCACACCTTGATGGTATCCCCTTCCAGGGAAGCATTGAGCAGAGGATGTTCAGTTAGCGCCCGTCCAAGGATGTACAGGAACAGATCGTTATACGATGCATTGACCCCATCCTGAGCCAACTGGTCGCGCAGCTTAACCAGAGCGGTGGCGTCAGCCTCCGCAGTCAGAGTGACCTGGGCGGCGTCGGTCGCGCTGCGAAGCATGCGTTCGGCGATAACAGCTCGCACGCTGCGCAGTGGTATCGACTCAATCGCTTCGTTTATCTCAGCGGGCGCCGTCACAACTGCTGCCGCCTTGGGGGCTTTCTCCAGAGCTTGGACCACATCATCACGCGTGACACGTCCCCCCGGACCACTGCCAGTCAGGCCCCGCCAGTCCAAGCCAGCTCCGTCGGCCATGCGGCGGGCCACCGGCGTGATCGACGGGCCTGCGTGCGCGTCCAGATAGGCGCGCACATCGCGCTCAATGATGGCCCCTTCTGGGCCGGTGGCTTCCAAAGCCTCCAGCGGGATGCTATGCTCTTCAGCCAACCGCCGGGCGCGGGGTGAAATGAAGATGCGTCCTCGCCCGTCTCCTCGTCCCCTCTTCTCCGTTGTCCGATCTGGGCGAGGGGCGGGCGGCGTATCAGAATCAGCGGAGCAGGGGTGGGCAGGGGGTCGAGGGCCTTCCGCTGCCTCGTCCGGCGCGGCGATGAGGGCGATGGGGCTCAACACCTTTATCTCATCGCCGGGCTGTGCCGTCACCCCTCGCAGCACCCCGGAGGCAGGTGCCTCTATGTCAAGGGTGGCCTTGTCGGTCTCTATGGCAAACAACGATTCGCCTTGCGCCACCGTCTCGCCTTCGGCTTTGTACCAGGCAACTAACGTCACTGTGTCTACTGTCTGTCCCAGGGGGGGAACCAGTACTTCGGTAGCCATAACAACCTCTGTTAGAAGAGCGCTTTGACCGCCTCGATCACCCGCTCCTCGCTGGGCACGTAGAACTCCTCCATGACCGGGGCAAAGGGCGCTGGTGTGTCAGGTGCGGATACGCGCTTGATGGGCGCGTCAAGCCAGAAGAAGGCCTCCTCGGCGACGATGGCAGCGACGTCTGCCGCCCACCCGCCGGTGAGATTATCCTCCTCGACGATGACGAGCCGGCCGGTCTTGCACACCGACTCCAGGATTAGTTCTTTGTCCAAAGGCACCAGGGTGCGCGGATCGATGACTTCGGCCTGTATTCCATCCTGAGCCAGCTTTTCAGCGGCGGCCAAAGCCCGATACACCGTCAACAGCTTTCCGACGATGGTGACATCGCTCCCCTCTCGACGAGTGATGCCTTTCCCAATGGGGACCAGGTACTCCTCTTCGGGCACTTCGCCGATGGGGCTGACGGACCCGGCCTCTGATCTGGGGCCCTTGCTGCCATAAAGGAGCTTGTGCTCAAAGACAATGACCGGGTTATCGTCGCGCACGGCGCTCTTGAGCAGTCCCTTGGCATCGTAGGCGGTGGAGGGGGCGACTACTTTGAGACCAGGGACGTGGGTGAAGAAGGCCTCCAGGCTCTGGGCGTGTTGCGCGCCGCGCCGGGTCGAGCCCACCGGCGCTCGCATGACCATGGGCACTTTTACCGTGCCGCCCGACATGTACGTCATCTTGGCCGCCTGGTTAGCAAGCTGGTCCATCATGCAAAACAGAAAATCCCCATACTGGACGTCGGCGATGGGACGCAGTCCGGCCATAGCTGAACCGACGGCGAGGCCAGCGATGCCAATCTCCGAAATAGGGGTGTCCAGGATGCGCTCGTGGCCAAACTCATCGGCCAGCCCCAGTGTGACGGTGAAGGCACCGCCAAAACCGCCTGTGATCCCGATGTCTTCACCGACGCAGAATACGCGGGGATCGCGCTGCATCTCCTCGCGAATGGCCTGGCGCAAGGCTTCGGCGATACTCATCTCGGCCATCTCAACCCTCCTCGCTTTGCGTCTGCGTATAAAAAACGTGTGTTAACGTGTCGGTGGGCTCCGGCGAGGGGCTCTCTTCTGCGAAGGCTACCGCTTCGTCAATTAAAGACTCCACCTCTCCCTCGATGGCCGTTAGCGCCTCATCGGTGGCCAGACCGGCTTCCTTGAGTTGTGCACCCAGGCGTGGGATGGGGTCTATGGTCTCCCACTCCGCCTCTTCCTCTTGGGAGCGATAGGTGCGGGGGTCACTGCGCGAGTGCCCGCACAGACGGTAGGTTTTACATTCGATAAACGTCGGTCCCTCTCCCCGCCGCGCGCGAGCAATCGCCTCGCCGGCTACCTCATGAACGGCGATCACGTCGTTGCCATCCACCACCACGCCGGGTATACCATAGGCAGCCGCGCGGTCGGCGATGTCCTCAATCTTGAAGGCGACAGAGACCGGCGTCGAGGCCGCGTACAGGTTGTTCTCGCAGACGTATACAACGGGTAGATCCCAGATGGCCGCCATGTTCATCCCCTCGTGAAACGCACCTTCGTTGGCAGCCCCATCACCAAAGAAGCTGACGGCCACCCGGTCTGTGCCCAATCGCTTGGCGGCCAGCGCCATCCCCGCTGCGATGGGGATATTTGCGCCAACGATAGCGATGGCCGGTACCATCCCCACCTCGATGTCACCAACGTGCATCGAGCCGCCTTTCGCCTGGCAGCAACCGGTGCTTTTCGCAAACAACTCGGCCATGATCGCCCGCGGCGCAACTCCCTTGGCGATGGCGTGACCGTGTGGCCGGTGGGTACTCAGCGCGTAGTCTTCGGGACTCAGATGAGCACAGATGCCGGTAGCGACCGCCTCTTGCCCAATGTAGAGGTGCAATGTCGAGGGAATTCGCCCCTGCATGAAGAGGTAGTTGCACCGCTCCTCAAAGCGGCGGATGGTCAGCATCGTGCGATACATGTCCAACAATGGGACATCAGATTTAGACATCAAGCTATCCTCAGGTAAGGAATCGGAAAATCGGGTAGCAAGTAGCAGGTAACAGGGTAACGAGTGGTTAATTGCCATATGCTACTTTGCCGCCTGCTACCTGCCTTGCTACGTTAGAGATTCTTCGGCGCCAGTTTGGGATGGTAATCCGGGCCAGCGTAGCCCCAGGGTGTCGTGGGACGCTGGCGGATGCCCCACGTCTCGGCAGCAGCACGGAATTCAGGGTACTGCTGCGCCGCCTCTTGGAGCGTCATCCCCGACAGGACTGCATCAAAGGCCTGTCGCCAGGCCATAGCGCCGGCCTTGTAGCCCATTGGATGGCCGAGCATACCACCTCCGGCGGGCACGATGAAGTCAATACCGTGCTCCTGGATCAGCACTTCAGCCAGGCCGGGGTACATACCGGCGGATGGCATGGGCCAGGTGCGCTTGATGTGGTAGAAGGGGGCACGCAATGTCTGCGAGGTGCGCAATTCTTCCTCAATCGAGCAGGTCTGAAGACTGGACCACAAGGAAGGGGACAGCATCAAATCGGCCCCGCTTAGGCGGCACAGCTTAGACAGCGCTACCCAATGATATGTCTCGATCATTCCCAGCATATGCGACGGGTGCAGCATGATGGGGACGTTGATTTCGGGATCATCGGCCAGGTCTTTGAAGGTTGAGAGGCCGACAGAGTAGGCCACCAGCAGGCCAGTTGCCCCGGCCTTTACAGCGCGGCGCGCCTTTTCGTGCACCCGGCTGGACTCGTCGGTGATGCTAACCAGGTAGATGGTTTTCTCACCCGTCTCCTGTTCCGCTTTGTCCAGCGCCTTGAGAACCGCCTCCAGCCGAGCGTCGAAGGGGGAGTTGTCAAGCTCACTGCACATCTCGTCGTCCTTGCACAGATCGGCGCCACCCAGCGCGCTCTGGTAGACCTGAGCCGCTGTCTCTTCGGGTGTCATACCCATCTTGGGCTTAATTATCTGCAAGCAAAGCGGACGATCGTGAACTCCCAGTAACTCGCGCATACCGTCGATGCCAAACTTGGGGCCGTTGAATTTGGCGGCAACTGGTTGAGGGATATACACGTCGAGTAAGCGCACCTGGTCGCAGAAGGCAAAGATGTTGCCGGAGATAGAAAGAAGCAGCATCGGCATATTCACGTTCACGTCCCAGGCAGCGGTGGGGAAAGCCAGTTGCACAACGGCCCTTTTCGTGCCTTTGGGCGACGGGATTTCGTAATACCCCAGCACTTTGCTCGACAGACGCTCGCGCACCTCGGGCGTCTCCTCCTTTACCTCCATCCAACTGGCGGTGGAGCCCTCCAGAGCCAGTCTCTGCACCTGCCCCAGATGGTCAATGAAATCCCAGTCAGGCTTATTGTCTTCGATGTAGTAGGTGCCGACAACGAAACGGTCCTGATCCAAACTCTCCCACATGTAGTTAAACATGTTAGGGTCGTACAATTCTTTCACCATTGTTAGCCTCCTTGATTTGTGAGATAGTTTATCGCCAACAGTTCGT
>JAUVPY010000463.1 GCA_030598425.1 Anaerolineae bacterium | reverse complement strand
CGACGGTCACGCCACGGGCGGTGCAGAACGCCGAAGGATCAGCCCAGCCCCAGTGGGAGTTGGGTCACCCCAGGTGGTGGAGATCCTACCCACACCGCAAAGGTTACGTGTGGGAAAGTCAAGACGAAATTTGGGCCGCGCTCCAGGTTCGTTCTAGCCACGCCGGCCACTGGTTGCGTATGCTTCTACATCCTGATGCACTGGATCAGGCTGACAGTCTGGTAGCGGCCGCGCTATCGCGTGTGCGTCGCGCGCCCGGTCAAAAGGTATATTGCGCCGTACGTACCTACGAAGCGGGCATCCCCTCCGCACTGACCGTATGGGGCTTCCAACCTATGCGGAGCCAAACCTTGACGGTGAAACACACCACCGTTCGGGCACGCGAACCAGCCTCTCAACCCGTTCGCGCGCTCGAAGGACACGCCGAGAGCGCTGCCCCATCGGCGGTGCCACGCTCGAAAGCCCTGTTGACCGACCGCAAGCGCCGCAATGGCAATCAGCACCGGCGCAACCTTACGGCATAGGGCAGATTGGCCGGTCCCACCACGACCGGTTCTTCGTGGTCCGAGGCGCCCCGCGCTGCCCAGCGCCTCCTTCGAGCTTGAGCTTCTACCAAGAGGATGACGTCATATACGATGCAACATAAAATCACTGACGATCTAGCAGCTCTACTGAACGTGCTACCTACCCACCTGAGAGATGCATTGGATAAGACGAACCAGGGGGATGATCTACTCGAAGTTGTGCTTGACTTAGGTCGCACACCCGAGGCCCGTTTCACGAATGGGGAACTAACGCTGAGCGAAACCGAGGTTACCTCAGAAGACATCGACTACGTTGTAGAGCGCATCGGTCAATTCACCGACGACAATCGCGCCGGCATCGAACGCACTCTACATCGCATTTCGGCCATCCGCAACCGCCAGGGCGATATCGTCGGCTTGACCTGCCGCGTTGGGCGAGCCGTCTACGGCACCATCGATATCCTCCAGGACATCATCGAGTCAGGAGAGAACATCTTGCTGCTGGGTCGGCCTGGGGTAGGCAAAACCACCCTCTTGCGCGAGGCTGCCCGCGTCTTGGCCGAGAAAAAGCGCGTGATCGTGGTAGATACCTCCAATGAAATAGCAGGCGACGGAGACATTCCGCATCCAGCCATAGGACGTGCCCGACGCATGCAGGTGGCCACCCCCAGTTTCCAGCACGAAGTGATGATCGAGGCCGTGGAAAACCACATGCCAGAGGTCGTCATCATCGACGAGATTGGACGTGAGCTGGAAGCGGAAGCCGCGCGTACCATCGCCGAGCGGGGTGTGCAATTGGTAGGCACCGCTCACGGCAATACCCTGGACAACCTGCTGATGAACCCCACCCTCCGCGACTTGGTGGGCGGCATTGATAGTGTGACTTTGTCCGACGAAGAAGCACGCCGGCGAGGCACGCAAAAGACGGTGCTGGAACGCAGAGCCCCTCCCACCTTCGACGTGTTGGTGGAAATCCAAGACCGGCAGACGGTGGCCCTCCACCCCGACGTGGCGCGCGCTGTGGATGCCTTTCTTCGCGACCGGCCTTTGTCCGCGGAAATCCGCTATCGCGATGAACAAGGCAAGATTCAGATTGAAACGACCACCGTCAGCAAGCGGGAACCCATCGAAGCCGCCAGCCTGCCAGAGAGACTTGAACCTGACGAACTGCCGCCAAGCCGCAAGACTGTGCGCCTGTACCCCTACGGGATCAGCCAGAACCGATTGCGTCAGGCCGCCAGCAATCTACAGTTGCCGATGCGCCTGGTAGATGACGTGCAAAAGGCCAACGCGCTGATGACGCTCAAGAGCTTTTACCGCAAACGGCCCCAGCCCGTCGCCGAGGCCGAACGACTGGGGGTTCCGGTCTACGTGTTGCGGTCCAACACGTTAGGCCAGATGGAGTCCAGCCTGGCTGACATTTTTGAGTTGAGCCCCGAAGAGACGGACCCCTTTTCTTCGGCGATGCGTGAGGCGCAAGAAGCTATCCGAAAAGTCAGGATGGGGGCACGCTCGGTGGAACTGTCCCCCCAGGCATCCAGTATCCGCCGCTATCAGCACGAAATGGCGCGCAGATATAACCTCATTTCCCACAGCCGTGGCCGTGAACCTCGGCGCCGGGTGCGTATTTACCGGGAGCAGTGATGAGCCTATTTATCACGTTTGAAGGCCCAGACGGCAGCGGCAAGACCACGCAAATCGAGCTTCTGGCGGAGCGTCTGCGAGACCAGGGGCACGAGGTGCTCATCACCCGTGAACCAGGTGGCACCTTCATCGGTGACCAGATTCGGGCCGTGGTCCACGACGTGAAAAACGTTGAAATGACGCGTGAGACCGAGTTTTTGCTTTACTCCGCCTCACGAGCGCAGCTCGTGCGACAGGTGATCCGGCCTCACCTCGAGCGTGGCGGCACCGTATTGTGCGATCGTTTCGCCGACTCTAGCATGGCCTACCAGGGCTACGGCCGGGAATTGGATCTGGACATGGTGCGCTGCATCACCCAATTCGCTACAGGCGGACTCTGCCCTGCCCTGACGGTTTATTTGGATCTGCCGGTGGAAGTTGGTCTGCAACGCAAAGAGTCGGCTCACGCCGCCCAGGCTGGTGAGTGGAATCGTCTCGATCAGCAGACGCTGGACTTTCACCAACGAGTACGCCAGGGTTACCTGAGGATGGCCGAGGCCGATACCGACCGCTGGTTGGCGGTTGATGCGGCTCAATCCATCCCCGATACGCAAGCGGCCATTCGGGCCCGGCTGGAGCGCTTGCTCTCAGAGCGCGCCAAGTGATTCAGGACAAAGACCTCCGAGGTCTCCAACCAGACCCGGGAGGACTGGCCAAGTGACGGTCATATGAAGCTGATAATGAGTATCGTCAACAATGAAGATGCCCGACCATTGATTGACGCCCTGATGCGCAAAGGTCACCGGGCGACTATGATCAGCACCACGGGTGGATTTCTGCGTGAGGGGAATGCCACGATCTTTGTGGG
>JAUVPY010000400.1 GCA_030598425.1 Anaerolineae bacterium | reverse complement strand
TAATATCTCTAGTTGAATATAGAAACCTTCGGGGCAGGGTGAATCTCACGAGACACGAGACAATTCCCGACCGGCGGTATGGTGGATTAGTGCTGAACCACCGAGCCCGCGAGTTCGCCTTCGAGCGAGCACGATCCGGTGAGAGGCCGGGGCCGACGGTATAGTCCGGATGAGAGAAGGTTGCAGACTCTGTCTGCGCGCTATCGAGCTGCGAGTTTCTGCCTCCGAAGGCCGCAAAGCCTTCGGTTTTTTGTAGGAGGACATGTGCCCAGTCCCTGTCGGGGCCAAGCCTCTGGAGTAAGTCGATCGGTGGTTGCGCGCAGGTAGATGCTGTAATGCTCCTGCGCCCCGAAGTCCAGGAACGGATCGGGGCTTTTGTTTTGCCAGGAGTTTAACTATGCAAGAACCAAGTGTCCGGGGACAAAGAGTAATGGTCCGGGCATCGCAACGTCCGCATCGGCGCTTGAGAGCCAAGGCTGGCGTACAGGCGCTGTTGGGGCGCCGGTGGTATAGCCGGTCCCATCTATTGACGGCGCCAATCGTTTTTCTGGTGTTTTTGGGACTCTGGCAGGGGGCGGTTTGGTTCAGCGACTATCCTAGTTTTATATTGCCTTCGCCAGGCGACGTGATGAACACCTTGACCCGGACGCTGACCGACGGGACTCTCTGGCGCCACGCCCAGGCTACTCTGTCGGAGATCTTCATTGGCCTGGGGGTGGGGGTGGTCACCGCCACGGTCTTGGGCTACACGCTGGCTAAGAGCCCGCTGTTGGAACGACTGCTGGCTCCCTACATTGTCGCCTCCCAATCGGTGCCCGTAGTAGCGATTGCACCGCTGTTGGTCATCTGGTTCGGATCAGGTCGGCTGAGCAAAGTGCTGATCTGCGCTCTGATTGTCTTCTTCCCAGTACTGGTCAACACCGTTGTGGGTATCCGCTCGGTGGAAGAAGACCTGCGCGATCTGATGCGCTCACTGGGCGCCAACCACTGGCAGACCTTCCATATGCTCGAGGTGCCGGCCGCGTTGCCCGTGCTGCTGGGTGGGCTGAAGATCGGTGTTACGCTATCCGTCATAGGGGCCGTGGTGGGAGAATTCGTAGGGGCGGATCAGGGATTGGGCTTTCTGGTCAACCAGGCGCGCGGGCTTTTCAACACGTCGCTGGTATTTGTGGCCGTTTTGGCCTTGGTCGTCATCGCGCTGGTCCTCTATGGCATTGTGATGCTATTGGAGATGTGGCTGCTGCGATGGCGAGGTTAATAAAATCAGGAGGAAAAAAATGAGCACCAACGGGAAAGAGACAGGCACGTTTCGGGTGAAAGCCGGGCTGGCTCAGATGCTCAAGGGTGGCGTCATCATGGACGTGACCACTTCGGAGCAAGCCCGCATTGCCGAAGAGGCCGGCGCCTGCGCGGTGATGGCGCTGGAGCGGGTACCGGCCGACATTCGGGCCCAAGGTGGCGTGGCCCGGATGGCTGACCCAGAGAAGATCTTGGAGATCATGGAGGCCGTCACGATACCGGTGATGGCCAAGTGCCGCATCGGACACTTCGTCGAGGCGCAGCTACTTGAGTCACTGGGCGTGGACTATGTTGACGAGAGTGAGGTGCTGACCCCGGCCGATGAGGAGCATCACGTAGACAAGCACGTCTTCAAAATCCCCTTCGTCTGCGGCTGTCGGAACCTGGGTGAGGCGCTGCGCCGCATCGGTGAGGGGGCGGCGATGATCCGCACCAAAGGCGAGGCCGGCACCGGCAACGTGGTAGAGGCGGTACGACACGCCCGGGCTGTGTTGGGTGAAATCCGGCGTCTAACGACGATGCCGCCCGAGGAATTGATGGCCTACGCCAAAGAGATTGGCGCGCCCTATGAATTGGTGAAGGAGGTTGCTGAGACCGGAGCGCTTCCGGTGGTCAACTTCGCCGCCGGTGGCCTCGCCACGCCTGCCGATGCGGCGCTGATGATGCAGCTAGGCGTAGACGGCGTCTTCGTTGGCAGCGGCATCTTTAAGAGCAGCGACCCAGCTCGCCGGGCCAAAGCCATCGTGGAAGCGACGACCCACTACAACGATCCCGACATCATCGCCGGCGTCTCGCGCGGTCTGGGTGAAGCCATGGTCGGCATTGAGATCAGCGCCATTCCAGAAAGCGAGTTGTTGGCGGAGCGAGGCTGGTAAGAAGGTGGCGCGCATTGGCGTATTAGCCCTGCAGGGAGCTTTCCGCGAGCACATTCGTGTCTTGCGGCGACTGGGCGCCAAGGCGAGCGAAGTCCGCCTGCCCCAACATCTGGCCGGCCTGGATGGGTTGATCCTACCTGGCGGCGAAAGTACTACGGTGAGCAAGCTGGCGGCCGATTACCAGTTGTTTGATCCGCTGCGTGAATTGGCGGCCGGCGGCCTGCCGCTGTGGGGTACCTGCGCTGGACTAATCCTGCTTGCCTGCGACGCGGGAGATGATCTGCCGCTGATTGGCGCGCTCGACGTACGGGTGAAGCGCAATGCCTTTGGCAGCCAGGTAGATAGTTTCGAGGCCGACCTGGCGGTCTCCGTCCTGACCGAACCTGAGCGCTCCTTCCGAGCGGTGTTCATCCGGGCCCCTCTCATCAGTTACGTTGGGCCCGACGTGAAAGTCCTGGCTAACCTGGAAGACACAAATGGTATCGTTGCCGTACAGCAAGGCCATTTGATGGGGACAGCCTTTCATCCTGAACTAACCGATGACGATCGATTCCACCGATACTTCTTGTCACTGGCGGAAGGATGACCTAACAATGAAAAAAAGATCCTGGATTCTATCGTTGCTCACACTGCTGCTCCTCGCCGCCTGTGGGCCAGTCACCAGTCCAACCCCGGCGACCACAGGGGTCGACGAAGTGGCCACTGAAGGCGCTCCGCAGGCCTCCTCGGAGACCTCGTCGGAGCTAACTCACATCGATTTAGGCGTTGGCTTCATTCCCAACGTCCAGTTCGCTCCTCTTTACGTGGCCCAGGCCAAAGGCTATTTCGCTGACGAGGGCCTGGACGTGGCCCTGGAACACGGCTTTGAAAGCGACTTTGTGGTGCTTACGGCCCAAGGCGAGAGACAGTTCGCTATCGCCAGCGGCGACCAGGTGATCCTGGCGCGAGCGCAGGGGCTGCCGGTGGTTTATGTGATGAAGTGGTACCAACGCTTCCCGGTGGCCGTAATGACCCTCGCCGAGACCGGCATCGACTCACCCGAAGAGCTAGAGGGACACGCGGTGGGTGTCCCTATGTTGTCCGGCGCCAGCTACGTGGCCTGGGAAGCGCTGGTATACGCGACCGGGCTGGACGATACCACCATCGATCTGGAGACGATCGGCTTCACCCAGGCCGAGGCGACCAGTCAAGGGCTGGTAGATGCGGCTGTCGTCTACATCGCCAACGAGCCGGTGCAGTTGACCCAGGCCGGCATAGACGTGGACGTCATCCAAGTCTCTGACTACATTGACCTGGTATCCAACGGCCTCATTACCAACGAGACCGTGATCCGGGAGAACCCGGACCTGGTGCGCCGCATGGTGCGGGCCAGTCTGCGCGGCCTGGAGTATACTCTCGCCCATCCCGAAGAGGCCTTTGCTATCACCCGCCAAGCCGTGCCAGAGATCACCGATGAAGATGCGC
>JAUVPY010000474.1 GCA_030598425.1 Anaerolineae bacterium | reverse complement strand
GGCTTCGGGCGCATCGTCGCCCCGAGTCGACTGATCTGAAGTGCATGCTGCTGTCAAGCAGACGAGACCGGCCAGGAGCAGGCCAGCCACCGGACGAATTGCCGGTCGGGAACTGGTGAAAAGGGCGGTCGAAAAAAGCCGGGCGCCCTGCCAGATGCAGCCAAACATCCGAAGGATAAGGGAGGGAAAACCTAAAGTCAGCTGTAGCACGATTCCGAGTCCACCTGCCTGAAGAGGATGCGATGATGCAATGTAATTCTAGCGAACCTGTCGATGACGTCAAGTTTGGGAGGTATTAGTGAGCCACTCACGGCCAGCCTACTCGACCACGACGTTGGTCAGATACAAAAAATCGTCGGGGCTACCGTCGGCGCGTCGGAGACGCTGGCCGGTAGCCGAATCGTAGAGCCCGACGATGAGAGGGTAGGAACCGGGCGCCAGGTCATCCGGTAGTTGCAGACCATAGCCTTGTTGGATGGTCTGGCCTGGTCGCAGTGGCGACTGGGCGAGGTTCTGCAAGTCAACCAACAGGCGGTCATTCTGGACGATAGTCTGAGGCGGGGTCGCCTGATCCAGCAACTGGGCAAAAGCAGTGATTCCGGCAGCCGGGATGTCCTGGGGAGGTGGATCACTGACTGCCGCCTGCCAGGTAAGACGCAGCTTCAGCGTGTCGCCGGACTCGGCCGTAAGTCCGTCATCCCAAACGGCAAAGTCAACCAAGACCACCCCGCCCTTAAAAGGAATATTCAATGGCGTGGCTGCCGGCGATTGGACGTCATCAGCCAATGCGTATAGCCCTAATCTGCCGCTCTGCGCAAACCAGCGCTCCCAGATTGGGAACGCTTCTTGGTTGAAACGAGCCGCTGTTTCGGTGGTCGGGTCACTTGGGGTCAACCAACGCTCAAACAGCCAGACTCGTTGGGCCTCGGCCTGTACGGCACTCTCGACCCGCTCTCGCTCGTCAGGTCGGATAGCGCGGGGTTCGGATTCAATCCAAGCGTAGATAGGCAACGCTGGTTCCAGGTAGGCCATGAGCCGTGTGGAGATCTCTTGAACATCCCCAAAGGCCGGCATTGGAACCAGCAGAGCGTCGCCAGGTTGGGCCGATGCGGCCAAGGTGTCCAGCACCGGTAAGTCTGCCTGGGCCTGCTCATCGTCCAGAGGTATACGAGCTGCGCCAGCCATCATCAGCCAGGTCAGGCCGACCACGAGGCTCATAGTGAAGAGGTAAAACACAAGACCCGACACAGGCGTCCCCTCACTCGCGCTGGCTTCACGCCCCTTTGATCCCTCATTGGCCATACCTCTTTGGGCTTGATACGTGGCGACAAGGTTACTGGTTGCCAAAGCAAATAGAAGAAGAGCCGGGAGCAGTACTCGCCATTCGATCCTAAGGCCATCGACTTGTGGGCGCATCCAAATAAGGTCAACCAAGCCCTCCTGCAAAATGTGCCAGTGGGCCAGCGGTGGAAACGCCGCCCAATTGAAAACAAAATCCTGGTTGGTGCCGAGACGTGAGAAGTGCTCGTTAAAGTCGACAGTGATACCCAGGAAGTTGACGACGAGGCTGAGCAGGGCCAGGATGCCGATACCCAACCATAGGAATCTGGATTCTGGTCCGGACTTCCGGCGTATGAGCCACTCCACTGGTTCGGCCACAAAAACCATGAGTAGCGGCAAAACAGGCAGAAGGAAGCGCGGCCCCCAACCCCACGTGCCGCCCCAGGCGAACCATGAGCCATAGAAAAGCCAATAGCAGAGGCAAATGCTCACGATGAGCCAGAAATAAGGCCGGGGCAAGCGACGCCAGGCGGGACGCAGCCCGAAAATGAGCAGCAGCATCAGCGGGGCGTAAATAAATAGTCCGCGGCCGGGGCTGAACAGCAGCCCAAATGCACCCACCCACGGCTTACGAAACAGGATCTCCTGGGTATAGCCCGTCTCGGTGAGACTGCCGTAGCGAGCAAAGTTAAAATACAACAACCCCAGGCCAATAACCAACGAAGGGGTCAGAAGAATGATGAGTGAGCGAATCAGGGGCGAAATCCTAGGGGCAGGCCGCGCCGAGCGGGGCATACCCGGCGCGGTGTTTGGTGATTCTTCATTGGCTGACCCACCGCGCTTGGCATCGGCTGCCCTGGTCCCTGGCTGACTTGCGAGGAGGTAAATGCCTATCAGGACGGTGATCAGAGCTGCTTCAAAGCGCAGGGTCAAACCGATGGCGACTGCTATCCCACACACTAGATACCACAGCCAACGACGCCCAGCTTGGGCCAGGTAGAGAGCCCGGTATATCGACCAGACGGCGACCAAGAAAACGAGCGCCAGCAGGGAGGACTCCCAAAACATGCGGGCGTACACCCAGGCGATTGTGCACAGGCCGTAACCCACACTCGTCAGCGTGGCGGCAGGCCGAGAGAAACCCAGATCGATCAGCCAGACAAAGAGCAGACCGGCAGTTATCGCAGTCACCAAAGTGTTGGTCAGCAGACCGACATGGACGGGGTTGAGCCCAGGGATGGCGTGCCCCAACCCAATGAGTGGTGCGGTGATAAAAGAAATACCGGGTGGTTTCTTCGTGTAGAGATTGCCGTCTACCCCCCAGACACCCGGCGGGTTAGGCGTCCAATGGTTGGTCCATATCAGTTGGTTGATGTCGGCGCGGCCGTGCCCGGATAGGTTATAGCCAGCGGTGAAGACGGCCAGTTCATCCATCACGTGGAATCTGCCGGAAAAGGTGAGCAG
>JAUVPY010000300.1 GCA_030598425.1 Anaerolineae bacterium | reverse complement strand
TAGAAGATGCGCTGTGAGAAGCGTTCCACGGGCGTCACCAGGTTGGAAGGGTCGGGCGCCACGCCGAAAACGAGTATGATGGCCACGACCATCAACAGGCCAGCGAGGGCCAGTATGATGGCCGTCCAACGATCACCTTGAGTCATATTCTCTCACTCCTCCATCACGTTTCTCTCCCTACCTTTCCAAGGGCTTGGGGCTCTTGGAAAGGCAAGCTCTACTCCTCCATCACGTAATCAAACAGCATAAACGACAGTGCTAGAAAAATCAAGTCGAAGCCGACCAGGAGACTGAACCAATTCTGCACGTCTGCGAAGGGCACTCCGTCCAGAACCCCCGCCGTCAGCTTGACGGAGGCCAACATCACCGGGATGACCACTGGGAAGAGCAGGATCGGCAGCAATACTTCCCGAGCCCGAGTATGAACCGCCATAGCTGAGAAGAGGGTGCCCACGCCGGAAAAACCGATGATGCCCAATATCACCACGCCCACCAGGGACGGCAGATGTTCCGCTGACAGATTGAACAACACGATGAAGATAGGCAGAATGATGATTACGACGACGCCGATGAAGAGCAAATTGCCCAACATTTTGCCCAGATAGATGGCGCTTCGATCCACCGGCGTCAGCAGCAACCCTTCTATTGAGCCCCGGTCTTTTTCCATGATAAAGGAACGCGACAGACCAAGCATCCCGGCGAATGCGATAGCCACCCACAGAACACCCGGAGCCAGTGTCTTTTGATTCTCAGCGCGCAGGTCAAAAGCGAAGTTAAAGACCAAAATGACCAGCAATGAAAAAACAAACATCGAACTGAGCATCTCGCGCGTGCGCAGCTCGGCGGCCACATCCTTGGCTACGATGGCGTAGACTTTGCGGATGTAAGACATAGCGATAATCTCAAACTATCATAGCAGGGTAGCAATATCATCCCACAACTCAGGCATCTCAAGAGCCCGAGCGAACTCACGCACCCAATATTTGATCCGCTCTCGGTGACAGACTCACGACTACATTCCCTTCAATTGTGCCCAGCGATCGTATATCATTTGTTCTGACTCATCCGCCTCTTCCAGGGGCAATCCTAAGCCAATCGCCATTCGCAAAATAGCATTGGTCTGCTGCCAACGCAAAGCGATGGAGGCCGACCTTTGTTCTTCGGCCTCGATGGCCGCAACCGTCTGCCATCGCTCCCGGAAGTCTCTCATCATTTGATCTCTCATGCAGCCCGCTCCAAGCCCTGTGCTTACTGATCCACGTATTGATAGTAGACTTCTCGAAAACGCTTCGTGTCCAGGTCTGACTTGTCGGCCTGGTAGGCGATGCGACCGCCAGCCAGGATAACCACCCGGTCACCCAATTCCAATCCACGCTCCAGGTTGTGGGTGGTCATCAAGACCGTGCGGCGCGTGGCGCCGACCTGGTGCAGCAGTTCGCTCAACATAGCGGCGGCGTGCTGGTCCAGCCCGGTATCCGGCTCGTCGAGGAGCAGGATGGGCGGCTCGTGGAGCATAGCACGGGCGATGGCCAGTCGCTGCTGCATCCCCCGCGAGTAAGTCCGTACCGGGTCGCGCTGCCTCCCCCACAGCCCCACTTGCCGCAAGACCGTCTCGATGCGATCGTCGGCGTTGGGCACGTCGTACATACGGGCGTAAAAGCGTAGGTTCTGTTCGGCGCTCAAATCATCGTAGAGTAGCGTCTTGTGCGAAACCAGGCCGATTTGCCGCCTGAGCTGGACCGCACCGTCAGCCAGGTCGTAGCCAGCTATACGCACCTGGCCTCCTGTCGGTTTGGTCAGCGTCGAGATCACGTTCATCAGCGTGGTCTTGCCGGCGCCGTTGGGACCAACCAGGGTCAGGAACTCTCCCTCGGATACCTTCAGGTCCACACCCTTGAGAACCGCTCGACTGCCAAAAGCTTTAACCAGCTTACGAATTTCTATCATCTCAACAGATCAAAGCTCATAGTCTTGCAGGTGTCGCAACACGTCGGCCAACTCGGCCTTACGCCGCGCGCGCGCGCGGCGGTACACCGTCTCGTTCAGGTCGCCAGCCTCGTAAGCCTGGTCGAGACGCGCCACGGTGAGCAGAAGCCGCTGACGCTCTCGCGTCAGGTCACTCCCACTCGCGGGAGCTTCACCGACGAGGCGAGGTCGCAATGAGGGGTAGGCCAGCACAAAGACGATGGCCAAGCCTCCCAGGCCCAATGTTATCCACAACAGCGTCGTCTGGCTTAGACCCGACGAGGGTATCACTGACGAGGAGGTCGCTGAGGCGCCATCAGTCGGCTCAGATGTGCTGGCGAACTCGATCTTATCCAGGTCGACCAATTGGATGGGGAGGGTTTCACCAGTCGCTAGATCCTGGGCAGTGTATTGCAGAAAGGTCTGGCCCTGTGCTGCCCGTTCGCCGTCGTAGCTCAGCGCATCGCTCTCCAGTTTGGCTCCTACGTCCATCACAAGCCCGTTTACAGTAGCGGTATCGTAATACAGCGGGCGATCCAGATCGAGGGTCTTTCCGCTGTAGGGAGCAATGTAAACAAAGGCGACCTCAAAGGCCTCCGCACCAGGTATGATTGGCGACGTGGCTACCAGCCCCTCATCGGTCTCAAGAAGGTCAATCCCAAGGGCTCCCCCTTGCAAGGTCAGGTCTTGTGCTCCCGCCGGTAGCGCTATGCGTACCGTCTCACGGACACCTTCCTCGTTCACAGTTCCCACGTAGGCGTGGTCACCCAGGTTGCTGAATTGGTACAGCTCAAGGACCGAGAGAAAGCCAGGCTGTTCACCGATGACTATGAAATGGAATCGTTCAACTTTGATGTCTTCGTCGATGGTGGTCGTTTCATAAACGTTAACGGGTACCGACAATTGGCTGACGCCCGGCTCAAAACTGACGAAATCCGAGGGGAAGGGGACATCGTCGTAGGTGACCTCGGCGAGATAGAAGGCGTGGTTCCCCGTATCGAGCCCCTTGAAGTGGAAATTGCCGTCGGCGTCGGCCTGTGCTACGAGAGGCGGCAGCTCGGACTCCGTCCCCCAACGGCGCAGCCTGACTTCCACAGCCCCAACTGGTTCGCCGGTGGTGGCGTTACCCACCTGCCCGGCAATGGCTCCCTCCGAGACGATGGGCTCGTAGCTCAGGGTACGAACATAGTCCACCACCTGCCAGAGTTCCTCTTCCGGCATCTGGTCGGCGAAGGCTGGCATCTCGCCTTGGCCCTGGCTGACGACATCGAACAGGGCCTGTGGGGATTGGGTGGCCAAAACCGCCGCATCGGAAAAATCAGATGCGCCGACGACCGCCCCGCTTCCGTCGGCGGCGTGGCAGGCGGCGCAATTCTCCTCGTAGAGGGCTTCTCCGGCCTCGATGTCGCCGGGGGACATACCGAGGGCTTGGGCATAAGCCACCACGTCCCAAAGCTCATCATCGCTCAGACGGCCGCCCCAGGGCGGCATCAGGCGATCCATGCGCCCCTCTTTGGTGACCCCGAACATGTCGACCAGCGTGCGGTCACGGGCAGCGGTCGGGTCGGTGAAATCGGTGGGCGGGTAATCGGCCATTTGAGCCATCTGGGCGGTGGGGCCATCGCCGCGCCCCGTAACGCCGTGGCAGGGGGCACAGTTTTCGGACCACAACCCCTCGCCGCGCTGGGTCGATAGCTTCCCTGTCGGTGACTGTTCCGGCGGTGCGGCTTGCACAGTCGTGAGGCTCAGGCCAACCAACAAGAGGGCTGCTCCCAGCGCCGGGATCAGCCCTTTCTTTTCTCGGAGAGAAACAAAGAATCTCAGGCTCACGCGGCTGCAACCTCAAATTCTGATAACTGACGGGCATAATCCAGACTGGCGGCAACATGTTCCCGCCCAAGGTCTGGGAATTCCTCGATTATTTCCTCAGCGGTGTTACCAGCGGCCAAATACCCAAGGATA
Source organism: Anaerolineae bacterium (assembly GCA_030598425.1). Lineage (GTDB taxonomy): Bacteria > Chloroflexota > Anaerolineae > 4572-78 > NAK82 > JAUVPY01. The sequence goes on along the minus strand of JAUVPY010000300.1, from coordinate 628 downwards.
AGACTGACTGGAATTCTGGTCCCCTTAAACCGTGGTTTGCCCCGAAGTACATCAGGCGTGCTTACGATATAGTCTCTCCAATCTGTCTTCATGTTACCCCTCTCTACTTCCTACTCCTCCCTAAAGGGTTATCTACGGGTTACTCCCTACGCCCTCGGCCAACGGCGTGCCACAGTGAGAGCAAAAGCCATCATCAGGCTGGTGAGGCGCACCACACTGCGGGCAGGTGTCGGCCAGCGAGGCGCCACAGGCGGCACAAAAGACATCGCCAGGTTGGTAGGGCTGTCCGCAATCAGGACATGCCAATGCGTGTTTGCCCGCAGCCGCAGTGTGCTTAACGAGCGAGGCCACTTCAGCCTCCACAGTTTCCACCAAGTCTGGGGAGTACCCGTCGCCTGGCGAGTTGCCCTCGTCGTCGGAGCGCAACTGGGCGACGGCACTTTCGATCTCGGCATCCAGGGCGGCTTCGGCCTCTGGTGCCAGACGATCAATCTGCCGCAGTACCTGAGCGGCCTCGGCCATGTATCGGGTGCGGATAAACTGGTAGTCTTCCTCGGCTAGTTTGCCGGTCTCCCGGTCGAACTCAGCGTCTTTCAGAGCGGCATAGATCGCATCGCGACGGGCGATG
>JAUVPY010000118.1 GCA_030598425.1 Anaerolineae bacterium | reverse complement strand
AAGGGGCTGAAACGCCCGCCTGAGATAGTTGGGATGTATGTCTTAATTGCTGCCTTTAGCAACAGTGGCAACTTCGGCTTGTCGATGGTGGCATTTCGATTTGGCGAAGCAGCCTTGGTACCAGCCACCCTCTATTTTATTATCCTGACCGTAATCGGTGTTGACATTGGCGTGGCGGCGGCGAGTTGGGCACGGGGTGGAGCGCTTGGCGCTATCACCTCTGTCTTCAAAACGCCGAGCCTGCTCGCCGTTGTCCCGGCGGCCCTCTTTAGTGCGACAAACTTCGAGGTACCGTTGTTCTTCTCCAGAATAACGGGCCTGTTGGCGGATGCTATGATTCCGGTCATGTTGGTCACGCTGGGAGTGCAATTGGCCGAGGTGGGTAAGCCTCGGGTCAACCTGGACGTGGTTATGGCCAGTGCCGTACGTTTGCTGGGCGGGCCAATCCTGGCGGCGATATTGGCTATTCCATTTGGCTTGACTGGTCTCGAACGCAGCACGGGCATCTTGCAGGCCAGCATGCCCGCCGCGGTTCTAACCGTGATTATCGCGCTCGAATATGATTTGGTGCCCGGATTGGTGACTACCACAGTACTCTTCTCAACCCTAGCCAGCTTGGTCACGCTGACTATCGTGTTGACGTTGTTGTGATTCTTCGCTGGCGATTGACCAAAAGGACCACCTGGAGTAAACTGCCGACGATCCGTTGTCCAAGGGATGGGGATCATGCGCCCCTGGCGAGCTTTCGATCTGATCTTCTTCGATTGCGACAGCACGCTGACTCGCATTGAGGGGATTGACGAGTTGGCCCGGCTGAAAGGGCTGTTCGATGAGGTGCAACGACTCACCGCTGCGGCGATGGACGGCGAGGTGCACCTGTCGTCGGTGTACGACCGGCGGTTGGATCTACTGCACCCCACCCGCGCTGACATCCGGACCATCGAGCGTTTGTATCGGGCTAACATAGTACCCGATGCGCGTAAATTGCTTGGGGCGTTGAACTTCTTGAGGCGGCAGGTCTTCATCGTCAGCGGGGGGTTGGCTTTGGCAGTGATCCCCTTCGGGGTGGGTCTGGGGGTACCGAGCGAACACATCCGCGCCGTCGACGTAGTCTTTAACCGGCTGGCTGGCCGCTGGTGGGACTACGACCTGGGTCGCGGGGGCTTCAACCCGGATGAGCGTTACTTAGATCACGACGCTGGCCCGCTGACGGAAACCCACGGCAAGGCCGACATCGTGCGTGAACTGCGGGAAGGGCGCACCGGTAAGGCGTTGTTAGTGGGCGATGGCGTTTCTGATTTGATGGCCCGATCTGCGGTAGACTTGCTGATTGGCTTTGGCGGTGTCGTGCATCGCGAACGAGTTGCCGCTGAGGCCGACGTTTTTTTCGAGTGTGACAGTCTGGCTCCGGTCCTTCCCCTCGCTGCCTCCCCGTCTGACTGCCAACGTTGCGCCCAGGCTGGTTTTCAATCGCTACTTGACAAAGGCCTCAATCTCATTCGCGAGGGCGCCGTCCAATTTCGCGACTCGGCCAGTCGTGAACTAATCCTGAAGGCTTACTGAAGGCTTAGGTGTAGCGTCCTAGCGCCGTGGCGGCTTAGCGGCGAGGCTGGGTTGCGGGTCGCTGGACGCCGACGTAGAACTAGAGCGAGGAGAAAGTCCGTATGCCGTCTGATGCACACGTCAAGCTTTTTATCCCCGGTCCGGTCGAAGTTCGGCCCGAAATCCTGGCTGCGCAAACCGCCCCGATGATCGGGCACCGCTCTCCGGAATATGCGGAGCTACAGGCCCGTATCGTGCCCAAACTAAGGCCGCTTTTTGGCACAGAGGGGCGTGTCTTCATCGTGACCGCTTCCGGGAGTGGATTGCAGGAAGCGGCGGTGCGCAATTGCGTGGCGCGCCGCTGTTTGTGTCTGGTCAACGGGGCCTTTGGCGCGCGCTGGCATCAGGTGGCGCTGGCCAACGGCAAACAGGCCGACGCGTTGGAAGGCTCGTGGGGTGTAGCCATTCGACCCGAGCAGGTGGACGAGTGGCTGCAGGCGGGCGACTACGACGCGATCACCGTCGTCTTCAACGAGACGAGCACTGGCGTGCTGAACCCGGTGCCCGAGATCGCAGCGGTGGTACACCAATACCCGGACGTGCTGCTGTTGGTGGACGCCGTCAGCGCTGCGGGAGGCGTCGAAGTCCGGGCTGATAAGTGGGGTATAGATATGTGTCTGACCAGCAGCCAAAAGGCGCTGGCCCTACCACCGGGCCTGGCGCTGTGCAGCGTGAGTGACCGAGCGATGGCCAGGGCTGAGTCAATCCCTCACCGGGGTTGGTACTTCGACTTCCTGGAATACGAAAATTACGCTTCCAAAAACCACACCCCGGCCACGCCAGCCATTAGCCTGATGCGAGCGCTCGACGCCCAGCTCGACGCCATCGTCACCGAGGGATGGGAGGTGCGGTTCGCCCGCCATCAACGGCTGATGGGACAGGTCCATACCTGGGTGATGGCCAATGGTTTTGGCTTTTATGCGGAGGCAGGTTATCGCTCGCCAACAATCACCGCGGTCCGCAACCCGCGTGATGTGGATGTAGGTACGCTCAATGCCTACTTGCGCGGGCGAGGAATGCTCATCTCGGATGGCTACGGCCCGCTAAAGGGGGAGACCTTTCGCATCGCGCATATGGGGGATGTGACAGAAGGGGAAATGTCAGATCTGCTCGAAACAATAAGCGAGTTCTTGGAGGAGTGATGACTGTGTATCATATTCTCGTCACTGACGATCTCTCGCCTCAGGCCTTGGAGCGACTGGAGGCTGCGGGGGATGCTGACTTCGAGGTGGTGCGTCGCCCGTCACCGGCGGAACTGCGCGAGATTGTCCCATCTCATGACGCGATCATCATCCGCAGTAGCGTTCAGGTGGACGCTGATTTGCTGGCGGCTGCCTCTCAACTTAAGGTGATTGGGCGAGCCGGAATGGGACTGGACAATGTGGACATTGATGCCGCCTCGCTGCGGGGCGTGATTGTGATGAACACGCCCGGAGCCAACACTGTTGCCACCGCCGAACACGCGGTGGCCCTGCTGCTGGCTCTTTGTCGGCACGTGCCCCAGGCTGATGTCTCGATGCGAGGTGGTGAGTGGGCGCGGAGCCAATTCACGGGAGTCCAGCTATATCGCAAGACGCTGGGTATCGTGGGCTTGGGACGGATCGGCGCGCAGGTCGCCCGGCGGACCCAGGCATTCGGTATGAGGATAATAGCCTTCGATCCCTACATCAGCGACGACGTGGCGCGCGAGCTGAAAGTGACGCTGGTAGATCTGGACGAATTGTTGGCTCGATCAGATTTCATCACCTTACACACGGCTCTGACTCCAGAAACCCAGGGCATCATCAACGCCATGACCATCGCCCGCACGAAGCCCGGCGTCCGGTTGGTGAATTGCGCTCGAGGCGGGCTGATAGACGATGTGGCATTAGTGGACGCTTTGCATTCGGGGCACATCGCCGGTGCTGCGCTGGATGTGTTTGCTGATGAACCTTTGCCATCAGACAGCCCTTTGCGTGATCTGCCCAATGTGGTGCTCACACCTCACATCGCTGCCAGCACGATTGAGGCCCAGCATGACGTAGGCACCCAAATTGTGGATCAGGTTCTGGCCGCACTAAGGGGTGAGGACTTTCGAAATGCGGTGAACATGCCGGTGGTGGATGCAGGCGTCTTCCGGGTGCTGAAGCCCTATCTACGGTTGGCAGAAAAGCTGGGCAGCTTACAAATGCAATTGTCGGAGGGGCGCATCAAACGCGTCGAGGTGGAGTTCCAGGGTGAAGAGGTCTCGTCGCACGTGAAACCGTTAACCGTCGCGCTGCTCAAGGGATTGCTGGACCCTATAACCGATACCCCGGTCAATTACATCAGTGCCCCACACCTGGCTATGCAACGGGGGATCAGCGTGTCGGAGACAAGGGGATTGCCCACGCCTAACTATGCCAACTTACTCTCGTGTCTTGTGTTGTGGGATGAAGGTGAGCGATTGGTATCGGGCTCGCTGCTGGGGCACGAGTTCCCGCGCGTGGTGCAGATTGACACCTTTCGCATAGACGCACAGCCTGAGGGGATCGTTTTGGTGATGGAGAGCATTGATGTTCCGGGTGTCATTGGTCGCGTGGGCACTTTGCTTGGCGCGCGCGGCATCAACATTGCTGAATGGCGGTTGGGCCGCATCGCTCTGGGTGAGGAGGCCTTGGCGTTCATCAACCTCGATTCGCCTGCTCCCCAAGACGTGCTGGCCGAATTGGTTCAGCTAGAGGGTGTAAATCGCGTGCGGCAGGTGAAGTTATGATCAAGGGAGGAAGCCGAAGGGGTTGCGCTGCACACTGTTGTGGTGAACCTCAAAGTGGAGGTGAGGGCCAGAGGAGTTACCAGTACTGCCTACTTCAGCGATCTGCTCTCCTTTGGCCACGGAGTCGCCGACTTCCACGTAGTACACTTGCAAGTGGGCGTAGACCGTCTGGAAACCATTGCCGTGGTCAATAACCACCATCCGGCCATAGCCTGAGTCGTCCCAGCCGGTGGCGACCACGTAGCCGGAGTCAGCGGTCACTACCGGGGCACCGTTCCAGGCCCCGACGTCGAGCGCACGGTGGCGATCCCAGTAGCCTTGAGTGATTTGCCCGGCCGCGGGCCAACCAAAGATCCCAGTTCCCTTGCTGGCATCTTCGGGAATGGGGCCGCTGTAGGCGATCACAGTGCGAGGGACGTAAGGTTTGGTGCCGCCCGGCACGACCAGCCACTGCCCGGAGACTATCTCAGGGTCATTGGGATCGAGTTCGTTGAGCGGAAAATTGATGATAGTTGTTGGCTCCACCTTAAAAGCGGCGGCGATTGTCTCCAGCGTATCATCACCACCCGCCTGGTGATAGACCCCGTCGACGGGCAGAATGACGAGTTCCTGGCCGACACGGAGCAAGTCAGGATTATCTTCTACGAAGCGACCGTTGGCCCACATGATTGTCTCGGGAGCCAGCCCGAATTGCGCCGCAATGCCGAAGATGGTGTCCCCTGACTGAACGACATATTGGCCAATCTCCACGCGCGGGCGTTCAGGGATGATGGTGTGGGGCACGGCTGCACGCACCAAGACCTGGCTGCCGTTGTTTAGAGAGCTGGCTGGCAGAAGGGAAGAGGGGGCCTCCGCGGGCGTGAGGGAGTCTCCTCCCTGCGTCGTTCCGTCTTCGCGCTGCGGACTGAGGACCGTGGATCCTTCACGCTCTGTGACGGGGCGGCGCAGGATAGGCCACGGAGTGGCCAGGGAGCGAGGGAGACGTAGGGTGGTGCTGAAGATTATTACGAGCGCCGCTAGAAAAAGGACTGCCAGGTGCGCGGCGGTCCTATTCATCAGTAGATCGTCGGACCATCGCGCGCTGAGCCACAATCGCATCCAGCGGATGGTTTGCCCAGCCCGGAGAGTGGTCCCCGTCTCACCTCTCCTGCGCGACGTCGAGCGGGCGAGTGGTCGCTCCGCGAGTCGTTCCTGCATGCATCTCCCCCAATAGTCAGGCAGCGCGAGGACAATACGCGCTGTACGTTCCTGACGATATGGCTATCATATCCAACCTATGGGGAGATGTCAAATAGCCCGGAGTGAGGTAGATCAGACCTGCTTATGTAGGTTGGTCAGAAACTCTTCATTATTCGCTGACCTGGGCAGGCGTTCTAGGATGCCCTCCAGCGCTTCCGCGCCGCCTCCTACAGCGTGGATCATATGGCGCAAGGTCCATACCTGGGACAGTACGTCTTTATCCAAGAGTAGCTCTTCACGCCGCGTGCCGGAGCGCTCGATATCGAAGGCGGGGAAGAGCCGGCGTTCGGCCAGCTTACGGTTGAGGTGAAGCTCCATATTGCCGGTGCCTTTGAACTCTTCATAGATGACGTCATCCATACGGCTGCCGGTGTCTATCATGCAGGTGGCGATGATGGTCAGACTACCTCCCTCTTCGATGTTACGAGCTGCGCCAAAGAAGCGTTTGGGTGGATAAAGGGCAGCCGGATCAATACCGCCGGAGAGAGTCCGCCCGCTGGGTGGAACCACCAAGTTATAAGCACGCGTCAAACGGGTGATGGAGTCCATAAGGATCACCACGTCTCGCCCACCTTCCACCAGTCGCTTGGCGCGCGCCAGGGCCATCTCGGCGACCCGGGCGTGATCTTGGACGGGTTCATCGAAGGTAGAACTGATCACTTCGGCAGCTACCGAGCGGTCCATGTCGGTTACTTCCTCTGGGCGCTCCCCAATGAGGGCAACCATCAGGTGAATGTCACGGTAATTGGCCGTAATGCCGTTGGCAATTTGCTTGAGGACGGTGGTCTTGCCCGCCTTCGGGGGTGAGACAATAAGACCACGCTGACCACGACCAATAGGGGTCATCATGTCGATCAGCCGGGTGGATAGGGGGCGTCGCTCAGTCTCAAGCACAAGCTGTTCCTCGGGAAAGATAGGGGTGAGACGTTCGAAATCTGGTCGCTTCTTAGCCGTTTCCGGGTCCAGCCCGTTGACTGCTTCTACGCGCAAGAGCCCAAAATACTTCTCGGTTTCTTTGGGAGGACGCACCTGGCCTATCACCATGTCGCCGGTTCGCAGCCCAAAACGCCGGATCTGCGATTGCGATACATATACGTCCTCTGGCCCGGGCAACAGGTGATCAGATCTCAGGAAGCCGATGCCATCCTGAATGATCTCCAGGGCTCCGCCACGGAAGTTGAATCCCTGTTCTTCGGCTTGGGCCTGGAGGAGGCGCAGAATGAGGTCGTCTTTCTTCAGACGGCTGTAGCCCGAGATGTCTTTATCGCGGGCCATGTCTCGCAATTCTTCGAGGGTCTTTGGTTCAAGTTCGGCGATATTCACTGGATCGCTCCTGGGTAAAGTGTGCTGAACGACAAGCAGTCGATTGAGTTTGACCGTTTGCGCACAATGAAGAGTTTTACGCTATCTGGAAATCCGGGGATAGCTTAGGACTAAGGATAAAATAACTTCCACATTTCTAAGGCTACATGTAAGCCATCAAACAGGGGAATTACTTAATTCACGATCCTTAGTGGATACGAAATGGATCCGCGTTACCTATACGAATTAGAGGATCATATTCTGATTTACTTCTATGCCTTTTTCTCGCCCAAAGGCAACACTTGTCTCAATCATTCCACAAATTCGCGGATTGCTCGCCTGAGAAAGGTCGCTT
>JAUVPY010000410.1 GCA_030598425.1 Anaerolineae bacterium | reverse complement strand
GAGTACAGCGACCTACTTGACTAGATCCGGATTCAAAATGGGCTGAAAGTGCGTTGCACCTGAGTAGTTACATATTTTGTTAGAATAAACCAGAAAAAATTCGTGGCATTTGTCCATTCGTGCTATTCGTGTTTCAAAACTGTCGGGTAGCTAGAAGTGGCTCTTAAAGTTGCTGTGAGTAACCAGATTCTTTTTGGCTCTTCACATAGTCCAGGCTGGGGAGGACGCCAAACGTTTATCAGGCCGTCAGGTTGCCTCAATTGACCTCCGGAGTCATTGTTTCCAGTCAACCGCGCGGCCCGATTCATACCCGAGATCTCCCAGAAAGTCAGGCCACAATACAACGAATATTCAGTCAGGGCAAACGCATTCGTTTATTTCCAAATTCGTTGTACTGTTTCGCAGCAAGCACTTTCTGAGGGATTTCACCAAACAAGAAGGAGGCAGGACCATGCAACACATTTCCCGTTATGCGGGCCTTGTGGCGGGCGCCTTGTTTCTGCGCACCGACGCCTACGAGGAGGTGCGCGGGGCCCGCAGCCCATTTCTGACTGGACTGATCATCATCGTGGTCGTTGGGGTGATCATCGCCATCGCCGCGCTGGTGGGCACGGCGCTGGCGTGGGCGTCTTCCCCCAATCTGGGCGACATCCAGGAGACCGTGTATGAGGGTATCATCCAGATGCCGTGGTATGAGGAGACGCTTCAGGAAGTGCCCGGTTTCGCCGAGCAGTACCGGCATTGGTACGATTTTGGTTGGAACCTGGCCCGTATGTTCGGGGTCTCGAGCCCTGGCTCGGCCCTGGGGGGCCTGGTCCTCACCCCATTAAGCCTGGTCATCGGCTGGCTGGTGTACGGTCTGCTGGCGCATCTCTTCGCCCGGCTGCTGAAAGGTGAGGCGACCCTGTCCCAGACGCTGGGTTGCACCGCGCTGGCCGTCGCACCACAACTCCTGAAGCTGACCGAGTTGGTGCCCTACGTGGCCGTGGGGGGTGTGGTGGGCACCTGGGTGTTGATTTGTCGCTACGTGGCTCTCAAGCAGGCCCATCGATTCACCTGGGGCCGCGCTTTTTGGGCCACGGTGCTGCCGTTTGGGGCCCTATGGCTGCTGGCTTTGATCTTGGCCGCCATCGGAATATTGGCCTTCGGCACGTTTGCGTCAGTGTTGTTGGGAGGGGCGTGAGATGTCTGAACTGCTAAGTACTGTCCGTGGTGCAATCACACTGGATATCCCCACCTTGGTGCGCTTCCGCGACACCGAGGACGTCTTCCGGCGAGGCATAACCATCCTGATCCTAGTGGGGCTTGTGTTGGGCGCAGTCGAGTTCGCCGTGGGGTTCATCGGGAGCGTCGTTGGCCCGCCGGCCGAAGCCGAGTTGGCGGAGATGGGTCAGAACTTCGACCGGATGCTCCAGTTTATGCCCCCCGAGGCGGCCCAGGCCTTTGAAGAACAGTTCCTGGGCAACTTCAAGGTTGGCCTCGAAATTGGCAAGGAAATCGTGGCTTTGCCTACGCCGCTCCCTAGGGTGGTGGGGAATCTTTTCACCGCGCTCGGCGGCTGGCTGAGCCAGCCGCTGGCCATGCTGGGTGCCATCCTGGCTTATGGCGTCTGGGTGATGCTGGCGGCCAAACTGCTGGGTGGCACCGGACGCCTGCAGGAGTTCCTGGGCACGGCTGCGCTCTCCTCCGCGCCCTACCTGCTGCTGGTCCTGGGGTGGGTACCCTGCCTGGGCAGCGTCCTGGGCCTGGTGGCCTGGGTGTGGAGCATCGTCATCTGGGTTGGCGCCACGGCGGTGGCCCACGGTTGGGCCGATCCGGTGGCGACGGGCGAGGGCGGTGAGGCACAGTACCGGGTCAACTGGGGCAGAGCCATTCTGGCCGTGATCCTGCCTGTGCTGGCACTCGTGGTGCTGTTCATCGTGGTCTTGGGATTCTTCCTGGTGGTGGGGTTGATTGCAGCCATGTTGGGGTCGGGCAAATAGTCAATCTCCAGTCTCCCTGCCATCCAACCAACCATCCAGTCTTCCAACCTCCCAGATACACTATCGCCCAAAATGTTGCACCAGAATCGAAGTTAGGGTATACTGAAACAAAACCTGGTATACCGCAGGAGGTATCGATGTATACAGCGACGGTGTCGGCGAAGGGATGGGTAGTAATTCCCAAATCCCTGCGCGAGAAATATGGCCTGGAGAAAGGCGCCAAGGTCCAGGTGGTTGAGTACGGCGACGTACTGGCCCTGGTGCCGCTGCCCGACGACCCAGTGGATGCGCTGCACGGCATGCTGGAGGGCGGGCTGTCGCTGACGGAGGAGCTCCTGGCGGAGCGGGAACGCGACCGAGCCGAGGAGAACCGCCGTGGGTGAGACCTACGTTCTGGACAGCTATGCCATCCTGGCCTTGTTGGGCGGCGAGCCCGGTGGCGAGGAGGTGGCCCAGATTCTCCAAAGGGCGAGGGAGGGCGCGGCGCGTGCCCTGATGACCTGGGTCAACTTGGGGGAAGTGGCCTACATCGTCGAGCGGCGCTGGGGAGCGGAGCGGCTTTTTCAGGTGTTGGGCACGCTGGAGGCCACCGCGCTGGGGTTGGTCGCCGTCGAACGAGACCTGGCGCTGGCCGCCACTCACGTCAAGGCCCGCTATCCCCTGGCCTACGCCGATGCCTTCGCCGCCGCTCTGGCCATGGGTGCCTCAGCCACCTTGTTGACCGGCGATCCCGAATTCCGCCCCCTGGAGGACATCCTTCACATTCAGTGGCTTCCCCGGGTCGGGGGAGATTAGAGATTGGATATTGGGAATTGGAGATTAGAGATTGGTTATTGGAGATTGGTAAAACCTCCTGTTTTTCCAGTCCGCTAATCTCCTAGATCCCCAATCTCCAATCTCCCTGCCAACCAACCATCCAGTCTTCCAATCTTCCAACCCTCCAATCTACCTTACCCGATCCACCTTAAAAACCCGCACCGCGATCCAGGCCAGCGTCATGGTGGGGATGATCTGCGTGCCGGGTATCAGGCTCTCCACCACCGTCACGCCGCGCAGCGGGCCCAGGCCGAGGCGGGTCAGCAGCAGCCAGGCCACCGGCGCTGAGAGAAAATCCAGCGTGAAGTCGAGCAGATCCAGCAGCAGCACCACGACCAACGGCGTCAAACGTATGGCGGTGAAGAAGTCGGCGTCCGGCGGCAACTGGATCTTGCGCACGCGCCACAGCACAAAGCCGCCTAGCATAAAGGAGAAGAGCAGCGCCCCCCCAAAGGCCAGCAGCGCGGCGATGGCGATCGTCTGTAGCTCAAATTCGGGTATGTCCATAGCAAGACTATTATAATTGTCTGCCACGAATTCCACGAATTTGCACTAATCTTCTAGTTCGTGAGAATTCGTGGCAGAAGAGTTTTGGCTAAATCTGCGCCAGCAAGGTGCGTTGCACTTGGCCTGACGATCTCTCCCAGATGATACCAGATTTTTCCTCAGACGTGAAGAACAACAGGGCGAACGTCTCATTCTGATCGGTTCTGATCGAAATAGGTTGACTCTGACGGTAAACTG
>JAUVPY010000323.1 GCA_030598425.1 Anaerolineae bacterium | reverse complement strand
GGCAGATCTTGGACTCATCTGGCCTTGAGGGCGCGCGGAGTAACCCGGTCTTTGTTCTTTTTCGCGGCGTCGCTTCCGTTCTCAGGGCTATCGACTGACTGAGTAAGGGTTGCCCAACAGACTGTAAGTGTCCTTGATGACGCCACACCCCGCTGCACTGAGTGGGGTGTTTGTTTTGGCGTGGAAATCGTGGTACTATGCAAACGTGGATTTGCAGAGAGGGAGACGGTTTGAGACATAATGAATAGTGAGTTAACAATCGTTGGTGGGGGACTGGCGGGCAGCGAAGCAGCCTGGCAGGCCGCTCAAAGCGGAGTGCGAGTGGCGCTCTTCGAGATGCGGCCCAGGCGCGGCACGCCTGCCCACGTGGGCGACCAATTGGCCGAACTGGTTTGCTCCAATTCGATGGGCGCGCGTTCGGTAGACCGAGCCACGGGGCTGCTGAAGGAGGAGATGCGGCGGCTGGGATCGCTGATCATCGCCTGCGCTGAGGAGGCCGCGGTTCCGGCGGGTGGTGCCCTGGCGGTAGATCGTGAGATCTTCGCAGAAGGAGTAACCCAGCGGATCTCGGAACATCCAAACATTGACTTGCGACGTCAGGAGGTGAAACACCTTCCCGATGGGCCGTGCATCATTGCCACTGGACCCCTTACTTCGAACGCGTTGACCGAGGAAATAGTGGCTCTCACTGGTCAGGATCAACTCTACTTCTTTGATGCGATGGCACCCATTGTGGAGGCCGAGTCGATCAACATGGAGGTTGCCTTCCGCGCCAGCCGATATGGTCGAGGGGAGCAGGACGAAGGCGATTACATCAACTGCCCGCTGACGGAGAGAGAATACAGTGAATTTGTCGATGCCCTGCTGGCGGCGGAGGTCATCCCCCTGCGTGATTTTGAGCGGGAGGACAAGCGTTTCTTTGAAGCATGTCTGCCCGTCGAAGTCTTAGCTGCCCGGGGACGCGATGCGTTGGCTTTTGGTCCCTTGCGCCCGGTGGGCCTGACGGACCCGCGTAGTGGGGGGCGGCCACACGCGGTGGTACAGCTACGCCAGGACAACCTGGCGGCCACCCTTTATAACGTGGTGGGATTTCAGACCAACTTGCGCTGGGGTGAGCAAAAGCGTGTGCTTCGCATGATCCCTGGCCTGGAAGGCGCTGAATTTTTGCGATACGGGCAGATGCACCGCAACACGTTCATTAATTCGCCGGTCCTACTTGATGCGACGCTTTGTTTCCGAATGCCAACCCCTAATTCGGGGAACCCAATCTGGTTTGGGGGCCAGGTCACCGGCACAGAGGGTTATGTGGGAAGCGCTATGAGCGGGCTAATCGCAGGGCTCAATGCGTCCCGCCACCTGCGTGGCCAGCCAGCGTTGATCTTCCCGCAGACGACGATGATTGGCGCCTTGTTGTATTATATCTCCCACGCCGATCCCGGCGATTTTCAACCGATGAAGGCTAATTTTGGGCTGATGCCGCCGTTGGAGAGGCGAGTGCGTCGTAAGAGGGAGCGTTATCAGGCCTATGCCCGTCGTGCCTTGTCCGACTTGGGTTCGTTCATGGATAAGGTCGATATGCTGCAAATGGCTAGGCATACTGGGGAGCGACCCTTCGTGTAGTCATAGTGCTACACACAACAGGGGTTAGAGAAGCTTAAAACCACAAATGCGACATCCTGAGCTAGCCGCATGGCTTCAAGAGCACAGAGAGTCACTTATTGCCCTATGCGAGCAGGGGGAAGCCGTTGACGTAACTCTGATTTACAATATTCTGGCAACGGCTCGCACCGGTAGGGTAGATCAATTAGACTCTACTATCGGCCAGGCTGCGTACCGGGCGGTTGGGCAGGAGATTCCCTTGGATCGGCTTTTGAGGAAGCCGCAGCGCATCAAAGAAGTGATATGGGAGGAACTGAAGAGAGACGAATTGCCCCCACCTCAGACCCTGGCACTCATCGAAGCCGCCGAGCCGATCTTCTCCCGTATCTCTCAGGTTGCGATGCGCTCCTACTTCGAAGCCAGTCAGCAGATGCAAGACGTGTTGGCGTCTGAAATCGCTCGCCTGCACGGCGAGTCTGAACGCAGGGTTATGGATCGTACAGCTGATCTGGCCCGTGCCAACATTGAGTTGAGCAAGCTGGAGAAGGCTAGGACTGATTTTATCAGCATCGCTGCGCACGAGTTGAAAACGCCACTCACATTGATCCAGGGTTACACCAACATGCTGCACGAGATGGGCTTGGAAGGCGATGGGGTGGCCGGGTCGGACCACATTGTGGAAGGCATCCTGCAAGGCACTGAACGCTTGAGCGCTATCGTAGAAGATATGCTTGACGTGTCAGTCATCGATACCAACGCCCTTTCCTTGCGAATCGAAGAGGTGCCTCTGTCGCACGCCGTCAGCTTGGTTGTTGGACAGAACGCTCACACCATTGGTGAGCGCCAACTTATAGTTCACGTTGGGGATGTCGACAGCTTGCCTTCGATCCAATTCGACGCTCGGCGGCTGCATCAGATCCTTACTCATCTACTAAACAATGCCATCAAATACACCCCCGATGGTGGCGAAGTTTTTGTCGAAGGGCGTGTCGTGTCCGGTGACCACGCCGAAACAGGCGGTGGCCAATTCGTGGAGCTGATCATCCGGGACACAGGTATCGGCATCGCACCGGAGGATCGAGAACGCATCTTCGAGAAGTTCTACCGGGTGGGTAAGTCTACTCTCCATTCCAGTGGCCAGGTGAAATTCATGGGGGCTGGACCTGGGTTGGGATTACCCATCGCCAGGGGTTTGGCGGAGGCGCACGGTGGTCGCCTGTGGGCCGAGAGTCCGGGACACGATGAGATCAATTGCCCGGGCAGCACCTTTCATTTGGTTTTGCCTGTTCGGGCCATCCCAAAGCCGGGCATCACCGTCACCTGGGTCGAATCGCCCGCGCGCGGGGAGGATCAAGGGGGAGCATCCTGAGGGTGCCAGGCAGCGAATCGAGCGTCGTCACCAGTGTAGGCAACCGGCGTGTGGTTGAGGCTCGTAAGCTACGACAACGCAAGCATCGGCGACGACAAGGCCGCTTCTTGGTCGAAGACTTACCGATTTTACAGATGGCGCTTGATGCGGGTGCACAACCTGTTGAGGTCTTCTACTGTGAGAGTCAGTTGGCGGGGTCAATAGCGTCTACTTTGCCGGGCCTACTCCGACAGACCGGCGCCGAGATGGTGGCTGTCTCGCCCTATGTGATGGAGGCAATATCTGAGCGTGATACGCCGCAGGGCATCGTGGCCACCTTCAGCTTGTTTGAGTCATCACTTCTGGATTTGTCCGTGGGCGGACGTGAGTTGTTCGTGGTGCTAGACCGTCTACAGGATCCTGGAAACCTGGGAACGCTCATCCGTACCGCTGACGCAGTTGGCGCGGCGGCAGTGGTCCTGATTGAGCCTTGCGCGGATCCCTTCGACCCTAAAACTGTGCGCGGCTCAATGGGGTCGCTGTTCAACGTACCGCTGGTGCGGACATCAGACGTGTCGGGGCTCTTTGCCTGGTTTCAAAAGAAGGGGTTTTGTGTGGTGGGCACCGACACCCGACGGGGAGAGACATGGGGTGACAGCTTGTGGGCCGGCAGTGTATCTCTGGTTTTGGGTAATGAGGCGCGTGGGCTGTCGAATGGCGTGCGCCCATTTGTGGAGGCGTGGGCGCGTTTGCCTATCGTAGGTAATGCCGAGTCACTTAATGTCGCCGTGGCCGGCGGCGTGCTGATGTATGCCTGGCTACGGGCCGATCTGGGAGAATAGGGCAGCCGTCAGGAACGCGCTGCCCGCACACAGCAGGATGTAAGCCAAGATTACTAATAGGGTTGCCCCGGTTAATAGTAAGTGTTTGACCGGCCTGGGCCAGTCGTGGGGTGCAAGCATAATTCGGCCTCCTTTTGCATTGCTATTACACCATCTTTCGTGTTGCTTTGCTTGACTTGCCGCCTGCTAGACGCCGACGCGTTTCCTACAGTCAACCAACGCGCAGGCGACGGGGTATCTAGCTCTTGAGCGTCAACCATGAGTACCTTCAGATGCATGGGAGCCCTTATGAGCGGCGTTGCTGAATACTAAACGAGACTACTGTGACGAATTCGTCCATAACCATGTCCTATGTGGAAGAACACTCAAACCCGGACAAAGTTACTGCTGTTGAAGGACACTTTCGCCAATGCCTTTACCCAGATCTTTCCGATTCTCCGCTACGAGTCTGCAAGACTATGTAGACTGTGTGAGGCGCTTTCAGCTACGCTACTTGCTCCAGGTTGCGTGGCCTGCACCTGAAGCGGAACCCATCAGTGAGCAAGAACGCCACG
>JAUVPY010000358.1 GCA_030598425.1 Anaerolineae bacterium | reverse complement strand
GTTCTTTTGGTAGCCGTCCTGATTGGCGTGTTTGCGGTCTTGGCTTTGGTCGAATTCGGCGACCAATATTTGCGCCACGTATTGGGTGAGCGGTTTCTGCTCGATCTGCGGGTGCGTATCTACGACTACTTGCAACGTCTGTCCCTCTCGTTCTTCGAGCGCACCTCCACCGGGGAATTGATGTCTCGCGTGACCAACGACGTCAACGAGCTGGAGCGCTTTATCACCCACGGCGTCACGCTCAGCGTCGTCGATTTCCTCCGCCTGGTGGGAGCATCGGTCATATTGATCCTGCTCGACTGGCGTCTGGCGTTGGTTGCGCTGCTCCCCATCCCGTTCATCGGTTTTGGACTGCGGCGTTTCAATCGGCGCGTGCGTCCCATCTACCGCCGGGTGCGCGACCGGCTGGGTGACATCAACGCCAGATTGCAGGACGATCTGTCCGGCATGCGCGTCATCCAGGCCTTCGGGCAGGAAGAGGCGGAATTGCAGCGCTTTCGGAGTGTCAGCGAGCGCTACTTCCGGGAGCGGGTGCAGGCGATTTGGGCCTGGTCCACCTTTTTCCCAACTATCTATTTTATCTCGTCCGTGAGCGGCGTGCTGGTGCTCGGTGTCGGTGCCGCTATGATCATAAACGGCCAACTTACGTTGGGGACGCTGGTTGCGTTCCTGGCCTACATCGCCTCTTTCTACGAGCCGCTCCGGCGGCTGACAGACGTGGACAACGTCTTCCAGCAGGCGGACGCCGCCGCCGAGCGTATCTTCGAGCTGCTGGACGAGATGCCCGAGATCCAGGACGCGCCCGACGCGATCCCATTGGGCAGGATCACCGGGGAGGTCGCCTTCGACGACGTCCACTTCCGTTATGGCGATGACGGCGAGGTGCTGCACGACATAAAGTTTCAGATGGCGCCCGGCCAGGTGGTGGCCCTGGTCGGGCCCAGCGGGGCGGGCAAGACCAGCATCGCCAACTTGTTATGCCGCTTTTACGACCCCACTCGCGGCCGCGTCCTGGTCGACGGCCACGATCTGCGCCAGGTGCAGCTTCGGTCGCTGCGCCAGCAGGTGGCCGTGGTGCTGCAGGACACCTTCTTGTTTAACACGACCGTGCGGGAGAATCTGCTCTACGGCAAGCCGGACGCCTGCGAAGCGGAGATTATTGCCGCGGCCCAGGCTGCCTACGCCCACGAGTTTATTCAGGGACTGCCGGATGGTTATGATACGCTGATCGGGGAACGCGGGGTGAGGTTGAGCGGTGGGCAGCGTCAGCGGCTGGCCTTGGCGCGTGCCATTCTGACGGACCCACGGGTTCTGATCCTGGACGAGGCCACCTCCTCGGTGGACGCCGAGGCAGAATATCTGATCCAGCAGGCGCTGGATCAGGTGATGAAGGGGCGCACCTCGCTCGTCATCGCCCATCGCCTGAGCACCATCCGGGAGGCCGACAAGATCATCGCCCTGCACGACGGGCGCATCAGCGAGGTGGGCGATCATCACGAGCTGCTGGCCCGCGACGGGCTGTACAGCCAGCTCTACCGGCGGCAACTGGAGTTGGCAGGAACGGGAGAGTAAGGTGAAACCCAATATTTCCCCATTTGTCACGGTGGGTGTTGGGTCTCGTACCTCGACCCATTCAGTCCCACGGCGAGGCTACGCACAGCCTCGCCGTGGGATCAGGTGTGACAAAGCACGGAGCTAAGCCGAACGATTCAGCTTCACTCGATAAACAAGTAGCCCAGCCCCTAGCAGCCCAACCCCCAGGCCAAGCCACAGCAGGCTCAACTGGCTGCCATCCACGCCTAGGTCTGCCCCTGTCTCGGGTAAATCCTCAGGAGCCGGAGGGGTTGAACCCGGAGGACAGGTGACGGCCGGATTCCACGTACCAAAGCGATGTGCCTCATCCCCTACGAAATACACGTGCAACGACATATGTTCATGCTCTACACCCGGATGAGGGGGCGTAAAAACAAGGGGATTGCCGTCTATAGTTGGCGGGTTTTCGACCACCGAGTCAATTTCATACTCAACGCCGATGACGTTACCCTCACCATCCAGCACGATGATGTCGGGTTTACTGGCTTGGGCCACGTTGTCCATAAGATATTCAACATTCACGGCGTGGAACCCCATGCCGCCCAACTCCGCCGGCGCTCCCGCTGACGCCGCATCGACACAGAAAAGGTCGACCTCGTAACCGGCTGCTTCCACATCCTCGCGGGTCCAGCCACCATAGGTGGCCAGCAAGTCCTCATACGTGGCGTCATCTTGAGCCAGGACAGGCGAGACGATGAACAACCCGGTTGCTACGACGCTAAACAAGATACCAACTAGTGAAAGCTTAGAGACGGATTTCATTTGATTTTCCTCCTACGGTAGCTAAATGAGTTTGATTGGTCTGTGCTTGGCGTGACCTCGGGCAAACTAATGTGCTGCGGTCAGGTCAATAAGCATGGATATCGAACTGAGATGTGTCTAACACATCACCCCCTTTCTTTGCTGAGACCTCTCGGAAAATGTCGTTCGCACGCGGACGTGCTCACTCCGCTCTGCACATTGAGGAGCGAGGCACCCCCAGGTGCCGAAGCGTCTGCCCCGTTCGATAGACTTTCCGAGAGAACTCCGCTGAGCCCCTCTTGGCCAAGTCTGTTCGGCGCAAGGCGAGTATGGTCAACCCCTTGCCCCGCACGTTGATGACGGCGTATCGACCATAATGGGTCCGGTTCCCAGCTAGCATGATGTTTGGTATAGTTGATGGGGAAACCCTTCCCAAAAGATGCGTACTAGATGTATCGAGCCACAGCCATCCCGATGACGGCAATCACCAACAGGACTGCGCCTATGCGCCCGTCAATTACTGAGACGTTCTGTCATCCTCGTTAAGAAAGTACATGTCAGGCCGGTCAATAACGCCGACCTCTTCCATCTTCTCTCGTAATTCAGCAGAACCGGCAAACTGCTTAGCATTCTCCAGGCTATCCCACTCCAAGAGGATCACGACCTCACTGGGGTCATCGGCGCTGCGGTAGACAACCGTCCCCTGACAGCCGGCGGCCTTGCGAGTTGGGCCGTGGTCGTCGTACCCCGCCTTCCACGTGGCGTAGTCCTTCACTTTGTGTCGAACAAGTATAGCTGCCATCTGATATTCTCCTTTTCTGTCTATTCTGTGATCCAGCTACCGTAGAGTTGTAGGTTGGGTTTCACCCAGAAGGTGAAACCCAACCTACTCGGCCAGCTTAGTGTCCGTCGATCATACGGACGGTTTGTCATCCACCTCGAGGACCAACACTTCGGGCTCTCCAGTATAGCCAGACCGTTCTTGCACGTCTTTCATTTTCGGGGATTGGGCAAACTCTCGAAGCTGGTCCAACTTGTTGTCATCCCACTCCAAGAGTACCAGAACCTCATTGGCGTCCTTGGTGTTGCGGAAGACAAACCCTCCCTTGGAGCCGCTGGGCCCTCGGTCCAGAGGATCCTCATCGAATACAGACTTCCACCTGGCGTAATCCTCGACTTTAAAGTGCCAAAGTACATGTGCCATTGTGGTTTCTCCTTTCACAGTTAGTGTTGTTTTAAGCCATAATCTTATGAGGGGACGACGCCCAGTTGCTGCATCATGCCCATCAGGTCAAATTCCCCATCAATCAATCCGCAAGCTTTCTATCATTTTTAAGCAGTGATCGATCGTAAACACGTCCACACCGCCCAAACGATCGACCCATTCCGGTTCTGTCAGATCGGCACACTCCTGGGCCATAGCATCGAAGTACGTATCAAACAACAGCCACGGGTTGGCGAATCCAACCTCTTGAGCAATAGCGAAGAAGTCCACCGTCTGTATCGCCTGGGCTGCGTTGGCCTGTATGTCCTGCATGTACTCCTTCTGGGTCTCAACATCTTCGCGGGTGCCGGGACGCCCCAGATGCCCGCCAATGAAGGTGTCAAAGTCGAAGGACAGAGCCTCATCGTGGGCCTGGAGATACCCCGGAATCTCCTCGGCCAGGGCCAGGTCTTTGAACGGCGACCAACCGGGGAAGACGATGTCCACCAGCATCAGCGTCTTCTGCTTGGGC
>JAUVPY010000481.1 GCA_030598425.1 Anaerolineae bacterium | reverse complement strand
ATAAGCAGTCGTTACACGGTAGCAAACAACGGATCGTAAGATCAGCAAGACCATCGTCCGTCATGGACCATCACCCCCTTCACCCTGAGTTCGAAGTTCACCTGGGGAAATCACCCTTTGATAGGCCGTTCGGCTACTCAGGATGATTTCCCCTAAACCGCACCCCTCGACACTTGCACCTGCGGTGCCAAGTGCAGGTGTACGGCCTTTTCGGCCTGCTCGGGATGCTGACCGGGCTAATTCCGAACTCAGGTCTTCAGTACTCCACCCACCTACTCTATTGATTCCAATTCTCGGGCCGAAGCGCGCGGACTGCGGCGCCTGCTTGCCACATTTCTGACTCTCGCATCTCCCGCAGTTCGGCGTCCAACTTAACCTTGTAGTCAGGCGCGCTGTTGGATTCGAGGACAATCCGCGTTTCTTCGCCGGAGATGACGCTTTGGTAGAGCTCGTCGAAGACCGGGGCGACGGCATCTCGAAATCTAGGTCGCCAGTCGAGCGCACCGCGCCGCGCCGTCGCGCTGCAATTGTCATACATCCAATCCATACCATTCTGGTCGACCAAGCGGATCAGGCTCTGGGTCAGTTCCTCGACGGTCTCGTTGAATGCCTCACTTGGAGTATGCCCATTCTTGCGGAGCACGTTGTATTGTGCCTCCATGAGGCCAGCGAGCGCGCCCATCAACACGCCTCTTTCCCCTGTGAGATCGCTGTGTACTTCGTTTTCGAAGGTGGTAGGGAACAGATAGCCCGAACCAATTGCTATACCGATGGCCAGGGTTCGATCCATAGCGCGGCCCGTGTAGTCCTGATGTACGGCGTAGCTGCTGTTGATGCCGCTGCCAGCCAGAAAATTGGCTCGCACGCTATTCCCCGACCCCTTGGGCGCTACCATGATAACGTCCACATTCTCTGGGGGAACAATGCCCGTCTGATCGGGGTACACGATCGAGAACCCGTGCGAAAAGTACAGCGCATCTCCTTCTTTCAGACCGGACTTTATGTTGGGCCACGTCATCATTTGAGCAGCATCGGTGACCAGGTACTGAATAATAGTGCCTCTCTCGGCGGCTTCTTCAAGAGGGAAAAGTGTCTTACCCGGCTCCCATCCATCCTGTACCGCTTTCTCCCAGTACTCCTCGTCACCCATCCACTGTCCTACGATGACGTTGATGCCGTTCTCCTTCATATTGAGAGCCTGGGCCGGGCCTTGCACCCCATAACCCAAGACAGCGACGACTTCATCTTTCAGGATTTCACGCGCCTTCTCCAGTGGGAACTCGTCTCGCATGACGACTTCTTCCCTCGTTCCTCCAAAATCAATGTTCGCCATTTTTGTCCTCCTTGTGTGATTGATATCTAATGTTTACCGTTTACGCTATGACCGTTGCCGCGTACCATCGCCACACGGCCGGTGCGGACCATCTCTCTAATGCCAAAATTCTCCAGCAGGCTGATCAACGAGTTGACACGATCCTCCGGGCCAGTGATCTGGATGACCAAAGAGTCCATGGCCACATCCACGATACCGGCGCGGTAAATGTCCGCCAGTTGCAGAATCTCGGCGCGATTGGTGCTGTCGGCATTTACCTTGACTAAGACCAGTTCGCGGATAACGGTCGGCTCGTCGGTCACGTTTTGCACTTCAGTGACGTTGATGAGCTTGGCGAGCTGTGTCTGGACCTGGCTCACCTGGCGCCCATCGCCCTCCACCACAAAGGTCATGCGACTGATGCCCGGCGTTTCGCTGTGTCCGACGGCCAAACTCTCGATGTTGAAGTTGCGCCGCCGGAAGAGGCCAGCCACGCGATTGAGCACTCCAGGTTTGTCTTCCATCCAGGCGATCACTGTGTGTTTCATAAGGCTTACCTCCTTATCCCTCACTTGTTTCCTCAGGCATGGCAGGCAACGGACGGCGGATCATATCCACGTTGCTCTTGCCAGGGGCGACCATAGGAAAGACGTTGGCAAAAGGCTCAACTTGAAAGTCAATCAAGAAGGGACCCTCATAAGCCTGAGCCTGCCGGATGGCACCTTCAACGTCTTCCTTACGGTCGACGATTACCGCCGAGATGCCGTATGCATCAGCAATTTTCTTAAAGTCGGGGTTGTGAAGGGGAGTGCCAGCGTAGCGCTTGTCGTAGAAAACGTCTTGCCACTGACGGACCATGCCCAGGTAGCCGTTGTTGATGATAGCGATTTTGATGGGCAGACCTTCGGCTGCCACGGTAGATAGCTCGGACATCGTCATTTGAAAGCCACCGTCTCCAGCTATGACCCACACCCCTTCGTCTGGACGACCCATCTGTACACCGATCGCGGCCGGCAGCGCGAAACCCATCGTCCCCAGTCCACCCGAGGTAACCAGACTGCGGCGCTTGGTGTGAGGAAAGTACTGCGCTTCCCACATTTGATGTTGGCCCACATCGCTGACGATGGTGCAGTCGCCTTCGTTCGTCAGGTGCCAAAGCTGGCGTATCACGAAGGGGGGCACCAACTCCTCTGTCTCTTGTGCCAAAAGGTCTCGCTGGTCGGTGTCACTCTTCCATTGCTCGATTTGGGCCAGCCAAGCCGGGTGTTCGTT
>JAUVPY010000088.1 GCA_030598425.1 Anaerolineae bacterium | reverse complement strand
TCGTGTCCACATGCCTTTCCCTATAGCTCACCCATGTTATGGTCGTTGTGACCATAACCGTTGCTGCCATGGTTATGACCATTGTAGCCTTTACCATTGCCGTTCTTAGTCAATTGTTCAGCGAAATCGGCTAAGGACGTGGCGCGGATGGAGAAGATCATCTCTTGCACGTCTGCTGCCAGGTCAAATGGCTCCACGTTATAACCGGTTGCCACGGCGATCGCTGGGTCAGACAGAAGCAGATTACAGAATTCCCGATTCACCACTGCTGCGGTGAGCAAGCGACTCAATCCTTTGCCAGTTATCAGGTCGCTTGTCGCCGTCGAGGACGAGACGCCCGGAAGGGTCAATTGTGCCACTCTCACTCTGAACTCCTTTTTTCCTCTTCTTGTTCTGGGCCACCTAATGCCCACAGAAACCAGAAAGCTCCGACCGCGATGAGCACGTCACCTATACTGAGAGCCTTTCGAACTGGAAACCAGGCTGGCAGCAGCAGGTGATCCGATAACCACCACAACCGCGTGTCGGTGATGGGTAACACAATATTCCACCCCACACGCTCACCGATTTGCCAGGTAACAGATGGGGAATCTGGTAAGAGCTCCGTCACTACCTCCGGGCTGACGGGCATAAACCCGCCATTGAGGGCAATGGCCGTTAAGTTTAGAGCCAGGCCGATGCCCAAGGCCCAGAAGCCGGGCCGTTTTCGGTTGAACCAGGCGAACATCAACAGAAGCGCCTGTGAGCTGACCAGTGCTGCTGCAGCCAGGTTATCCGTCGTCAGACGGCGGGTCAATGGCAGGTTAAAGGCAAGCCACTGAGGAAGGAAGGCGATGGGCACCAGCCAGACCAAACTCAGGTCAGGAGACTTCAGGTGCCCATTTCTGTATCTAGCACGTGCCAAGCCAGCCAGCAGCCCTGCGGCGATGGCCGGCAGCAATATCATTCGCTCAGCGGCCTCGGTCTAGCCTTGGTCTATTGCCGGTGCACCCGCTCCTAGTACGAATAAGGCCAAGGTAAACACGGCTAGCCCTAGCCGTACGTGTCGCCGGTCGAGTCGTCCCAGATAAAGCCTTAGATTGTGAATATTGTGTTTCATGGTGCCACCCCTTTTGTTCTTGTGATTACCTGATTGGCTATAAGTATAGCACAATCAAGGCTCCGAGGGTGGCTTCAAAACAGGCTCAAAATAAGGCGAAGTCGGCCAAATAGCCGACTTCGCCTTATTTTGACAATATTCATAGGAGGCATTAATCAGGCCTCAACGACGCAGATTATTGTGTCAGTGTCTCGTATAACATCGTGGTCTGGGACGAAGGAGGTACGTTGACCTCTTCCATAAGGGCCTGTCGACAGTGTTTGAATTGGCGCACGACGGCCGCGCGATTGCCTAGGGCGGCGTGAGCGCGCATTGCCAGGCGATGCGCTTCCTCTAGGCAGGGGTCTTCAGCTAGGATGCGCTGGCAGAACTCCAAGGCAGTCGCGTGCTTGCCTGTTTCTAGAAAGAGCTCGGCCAGTTTTGTGGTCGCCTCTATATGGGCCCGTCTCAGACGCTCCCGTTCCCACCAGGCCCACTCCCCTTCAGCTTCGGGCAGATATAGGCCTTTGTAGGTCTGAATCGCTGCCTGGTATGCAGCGATCTGATCGTCGAGGAGGGATGCGGCTTGGGCTTGGGTCAAATGCCCCAGGAAGGTTTCCACATCATATTCATAGTCTAGCGTTCGGTTAAACATATAGCGATCTTCGTCGTATAGTACTACCTCTTGCCCTAGCGCCTGACGCAGGCGGTAGATGGCGTTCTTGAATCTGAGCTTCAACTGGCCAGGTGAGCTTTCTGGCCAAATAATGGTCCCTAATACCTCCTTGGTTAGTCCGTCGGGATAGGTAAGCAAATAGAAAAATAGATCGCGTGCTGACTGGCCTTGCCAGTCGGCATTTGCGACCGCTTTGCCATCTACTGTTACTTGAGCTCTTCCAAGAGCCTGAATGTGAAGTTTGGGGTAGCCGAAGGGGATCGCCGAAGCCTGTCGTCGTAGGCGTCGCCGCAGAGTAGGCAAATCTTGCTCGAACTCGACTACCTGTCCGAGCAATCGACCCGCTTGGCGACCAAGCGTGGGGTCGTCTTGGACAGCCTCCAGAAGCTTTTTGGCGTCTCGTGCGGCTACCACCAGAGGATGCTGGCTCTCCAATTCAGATGCCGATTGAAAAGCACGCTTCAGATGATCTGCTGTCGCCTTATCGCTCTGTTCCATATGATGGGCTAAGGCCAGGTATAAGTGTGCATGACTTTCCCCTACCTTTTGACCACTGCTGTCAAGGCGACTGGCTGCTTCTTCCAGACGGCCAATCGCATTCAGCCCCTTACCGTCGGCCAGAGCCAGTCTTCCTGCCTCCAGCTGAAAAATTCCTTGCTCCAAGTCGGAGCCGCTTTCTCGGACCAAGTGCCTGGCTGCGTCAAGCAAGTCCTGGCCTTGGCCAAGTTCCCCTCTTAATCGGGCTAGGCCAGCCTCGGCTAAGCCCAGGTAGAGCAACAGGAAACGGTCGTCGATGTGCTGAGCTATCTCACGGGCTTGGCGACAGGCAGAGGAGGCGGCGTCAACGGCTTCCAGGTCGGCGTAGAGATCGCCGATACTGGCGAGGGCAGCGGCTTTGACCCGGATGTAGCCGCTCTGCTCGGCGCAGGCCAGTGCTTCCTCCAACAACAAATCTGCTTGCTCGTAGTCCCCTCTAAGATGATGTAGCACTCCTAGGTTATTGAGTAGATTGGCCTGCTGACCAAAGTTCCCTGTATTTCGCCAGTAGTCGAGAGCTCGGTTGTAGTGTGTAAATGCCTTAGCATAATGCCCAGTTTCAAAATAAATCAACCCCAAGTCCCCGTGAAGCATTGCCACACGCTCCGCATCACCCAGTGCACGGTAGGCTGCTAGCGATTCCGCCAACCATTCTATAGCTTCTTGTAACTGTCCCAATCTTGAAAGCCCTTGGCCTCTGGCTCTTAGTGCCTCAGCACGTATGTCACGCAGTTCTTTATCTCCTGTGGCCACTAGAGACAGTGCTTCGTCTGCATCAGCCAGAGATGCCTGATAGTCTCCTAAAAAGCGGTGAGTGACTGTCCGCTGAGTCAAGGCGCGGCCTAGGCCAACCTGGTCGCCCGCGGCTCGGAAATGCTCCACAGCTTGGTTCTGCAATGACAGACCCTGCTCCACTTGGCCTAGATATGTAAGTACGGCGCCGTATAGGGATAGGATGGCAGGATGCGAAGCGACAACCCCTGAGGGCAGACAATTGATCCACTCGGCCAAGGTCTTCAGCCGTCCAGCTCTTATCAATAGTGAGCCATTCTTCTCAATCAGGTCGGCAATAGATACTGCGTCGCCCAACCGTTGGTACAAATCATGCGCTTTTTCCCACTCGCTACGGTCAGTGTACACGCGAGCCAGTCTCCGAAGGATGCGAGTTTCCTCGTCTGGATGCTCCTGGGCGAGTTTGGTTTGAAGGAATTGCTGGAATAGGTGGTGGTATCGAAGCCAGGTTCCCTCGTTCTCGACGGGCAACACGAATAGATTATTCTGCAGAACATCATCAATAAGACTTTGCCAACTCTGACCATCGGGGTAAGTGGCTGATCCCAGGACTGCCGCACACAGTTCCGCGTCAAACTCCTCCATAGGTGAAGTTCGCAGCAGGAAATCCCGAACCGAGGCTGATTGTTGGTCGAGCACTTGCTGTGCCAGGTAATCGTAGAGCCCTACGCCTGAGACACGGGCCGAACGCAATCGGTCAGTCATTCCCTGCCACATTGTCTGAGCCGATAGTAGGAGGCCAGTAATCCAGCCTTCGGTCTCACGCGCCAGGTCCTCGGCCACTGAATCGGATAGCGTCAGTTGGTGGTTCTGCAGCACCAGCGATTGAATCTCGTCGGCCCGAAACGCCAATTCGTCGAAACTCAGGCCGATCACCTGAGACCGAGCAACCAGTAGGGGCAGATCCGGCAAGGTTAGCAGGGAGCGGGACGCAATAACCACGTGACAGTTCTCGTCCATCTGTCGGATGAACTGGTTGACAAAGTAGCCGATGTCCTCAACGTCGTCAACGAAGTGATAGTCGTCCAGAACAAGTACGAAGTGTTCTTGAATGTGGTCGTACGCCTCATTGACGATTGAGGTCGCCAGGCGGTCCAGATCAGACCTTGCCATAATTCCGTTTTCGAGGGTGGTCCACGATCGCGGCCCAAAGTCAGGAAAATGGCGGGCGATCGCCGCGACAAAGTGAGCGATGAACCGTTGGGGGTCTCGGTCGAGGGAATCCAGAGCGTACCAGCAGGTTGGCAGCTCAATTTGGTGAGCCATGTCCACCAGCAGTGAGGTCTTTCCATAACCAGCGGGGGCGGCGACAATAATCAGTTTGTATTCGAGAAGGTCAGAGAGTAGGTCAAGAAGCCGCTGTCGCGAAAGCAGGTCGGGGCGGCGGCGCGGCAGGAGTATTTTGGTGCGAGTTACCTGGTCAAAGAGATTCATAGTATCTCCTGACGTTCGCGATTCGGCCAGTACCCAGGGGACTGCTGCTCGAAACGGTAAGCTATTGGGGATTGTAAGCAACTGTGGAATTTCATCCAGATCTATATGATAACGAGACTTGGCTTCACATCAATAAACGGACGACCGAGTCATTTTTTCACACGAATAGGATAGAAAATCGCTTAATTGGCTTCCTTCTGAAACGCTAGCTTCTGCCCCTTGACTTCGACACGTACTGCTGTCCCATTAGGAGGGTCTTCGGTCAACAGCCAGTCGGCCAGGGGCTCGCGGATATGTCTTTGGATAATGCGACGCAAAGGGCGCGCGCCCCATTCTGGGTGTTCATTTTGATCGAGGAGCCAGGTTCGCGCCTCATCGGTCACTTCCATTCTCAGGCCGCGTCCGGCGACTAGTTTCCCTTCTTTATTCAGCATTAGGTCCAGGATTTGACGCAAGTCGTCTTCACTTAGCACATTAAAGAAGATGATGCCATCTAACCGATTCAGAAACTCTGGCCGGAAGTGCCGCTTCAGCTCCTCTTCAGCAGCGCCCTGCGCGAAGGCCGACGACAGGCCGGAATCGGCCATGTATTGTGAGCCAACGTTGCTGGTGAGGATGATGACTGTCTCACTGAAGTTGACGGTGCGTCCCTTGCCGTCGGTAAGACGACCTTCCTCCATAATCTGCAACAGTACGTCCAGGACACGCTTGTGCGCCTTCTCAACCTCGTCCAAGAGCACGACGGAGTATGGCATAGTAGCTACTTTGTCAGTCAGTTGCCCGCCCGCTTCGTGGCCTACGTAGCCAGGCGGAGCGCCAATTAGCCGGTTGACCGCGTTTTCTTCTTGATACTCGGTCATATCCAGGACAATCATCGAATCCTCAGTGCCAAACATGAACTCAGCCAGGGCCTTGGCCAGCTCCGTCTTGCCGACGCCGGTCGGTCCCAGGAAGAAAAAGGAGCCGATGGGGCGCTTGGGGTCTTTGAGGCCAACGCGAGCCGTCTTGACCGCACGACTCACCGCCAATACAGCGTCATCCTGGCCAATGATGCGTTTGTGCAAATGCTCGACCATATGAGCATAGCGCGCTCTTTCTTCCGCACCCAGCCGATTGACCGGAATGCCGGTGATCTGGCTGGCAGTTACCATGACATCTTCGGCGTCAAGAGTCTGGTCGGCTGGTATGTTAGGCTTGACGGTCAGGCCGGATTGTGCACTCATTTTGACGGTTGCGCACGCGCGGTGCAATAGATGTACAGCGCTGGCTGGCAGCGGCGCGGTAGTCAGGTAGCGCCCGGCCAGCCGGGCAACGTCGCCCAGGCTCTCGTCGGCGATTGTCAAGCCATAGTCTGCTTCGAACCTCGGTTTTAGCACGTCGAGGATGGTCGTTGTCTCGTCTGTCGAAGTTGCCTCGACTCGCAGGGCATGGGCGTGGCCACTGATGGCTGCGTTGCTTTCCAATCGCTCTGCGTATTCGGAATCGGTAGAAGTACCGATAATAATAGCTTCATTGTCCACAGAGAAGAATCCTTTTTGCAGCTCCTTACCGGCGGCTTCTGGGAAGTCAGCGCGAAAGCCGCCAAAAAATCGAGCGATGTGGGGCACAAGAAGTATTCCGTCCTTTGCTTTGCGCAAACCGCTTATCATTGCCAGCTTGGCATTATCGAGGAGCGCCTCCTCGTTAATCTTGACCACGCCCTTCAGATCAGGTGGCCCTTTGCCTTCGGCTATAAGCAGCGCTAGGCTGTATACCAGAGTCCGTTTGCCCACGCCGTGAGGTCCTACTAGTATGACGTGCCGGTCGGAGGTCAGCGTCAACAGGCCAATAAGGTCGCGCAGCAGCTCTTCGCGAAAGAAGACGGGCGTGACTTCGCCCTGCCTTGCCAACGCCACGTAATCAGTGGTAGTTGTGCTGCGAGCAACGGCTCGTTCAGCCAGTGTCTCTTGCACAGCGTGTTGGGTGAGACCGTAGCGTTCTAAGAGGCGGGAGGTAGATACCTTGGTATAAGTCATCCCAACCAATACGTGCTCGGTGCCGGCGTAAACCTCGTCACGAGCTTGGGCCAAGGTCAGGGCTTCATCGAGGACGATGAGCATTTCGTCGGAGAGAGGGATGCGCTTACCTTCGTCGGTTTCCCAATCAAAGTCCGCGTCGGCGGCAATTCGTTCATGGGCCAGACCGCTGGCCTCGCCCACGAAGCGATCCCACCGGTGTCCGCGTGTACTGAGGAGTTCTCTCAGCAGTTTGTGAGCTGTCACCTCCTCTAGTTCGACAAAAACCAGCAAGAGTGCTTCTGGAGTGAGGACTCGCTTCTTCAGGCTTAGTATACGTGCGCTGGCTACATTGAGGGCGCGGGTCAATTCTTTGGAGGGAATTTTGGGGTCGAGCGTTCCCCTGGTTCGCTTCCTGGGCGTCATCTTCCGTTCCGGAAATCCAGAGCCACTGATGGTTCTATAGGAATTCGGCAGCTTTGCTCTCGTCTACAGCGTCCCTTACGTGATCGAGTAGTCTGTTGGTGTCCACTGGCTTGATGAGATACAAATCAGCCCCGTGGGCATGGCCAGCAGAGACATCCGTTGCCTGGCCCTTGGCGGTCAGCATAATGACGTAGGGTGCACGATGGCCCATCAACTGCTTGACGGCGTGGCACACCGCAAACCCAGACATGCCAGGCATCATCACGTCAAGAATGGCGACCCGTGGTCGCTCGCGAAGGATAGTGTCCAGCCCACGCTTTCCATCCCCGGCTGACACTACCTCGAAACCGGCAAGACCAATGGCAATCTCTAGCAATTCTCTGATTTCGGTTTCATCTTCTACTACTGCGACCTCGACCACGAAATACCCTTAGATCCTTTTAGACTCTGTCGCTGCCTGCTTTGAGTATAGCACTATCGCAATGGTGGGTCAACTAGGGTTCTCACGCTGTCTCATTCGTGAGCAGCATCCCAGCTCAGCTTGTGAAGCGTATTTCCGTCAGGCGAAATGGAAGAGCGGGCGTATATTGGCGACTCACTTGCAGGGAGGGTCAAGATGCGCGCCAGGATCGGCGGAAGGTCGGGCACAAGGTTTAGCTCTTCGATGCGCTCCAACGGCACCCAGTGAAGAGTCCCTTCGCTAGAATCAGTCACGTCCCGTCGTTGGACGTGGCCCACGAAGACGAAGACAAGCACCCCGGGACGGTCGGCTCCTTCGTCCACGTGAAGTAAGCAACGGAGCATTAGGTTGGACACATCCAATCCCGTTTCTTCGTGCACCTCACGCCGTGCCGCTGACAGTACATTTTCGCCTCGTTCCACGTGGCCGCCAACACCGTTAAACAGACCCGGGAAGAGACGTGCATTAGGCGATCGCTGGATCAGCAGCACGTCCCCTCCTTGCAACAAAAAGGTCAGCGTGCGAGGATATGCCGTGTAGCGTCCCTCCATTTGTCCGTTACCTCGTGTGTCTTGCTCGGCTTTCTGACGCGCCTGTTTCTGTGGTTGAGCGCTGGGATACTGACGGTGCAAGCCAGTAGGTACGTTGATCGCTCTGCGTGCCGCATTGTATCACGTCTGATGCAAACGGGATAGTGACTCTAAAGAGTCTGGCGATGGAACGTTGAATTAATTCGTGGAATCCAGACCGTTCATGTGCCGAATTGCGCGTAGTCATAACAATATCATCACAGAATTCGACAGGCACTGCCCGAAAAGGGGAGTAGGGTGCACGTAGACATCAATCAAATAAAGCTAATCTCTGACTGTGAAGGCTGTGAAAATCGAAACCTTCTAAAGACCGAGTACGTGCCGGCAAATTAACTTCGCGTAGTGATTATCTACCCTACCAAATCCAACCCTCACCATCCCGTAATCGCATAATAGACTATGCGAAATAGACCGGGCGCAGGGCCTA
>JAUVPY010000241.1 GCA_030598425.1 Anaerolineae bacterium | reverse complement strand
CTGGATAAGCCCGATGAAGAATGGCCCCTGCACCGCCCGTGTTTGGCTATAAAGAGGGTACCCCTCGTCGGCCAGCTTGGCCCACATCAAGTGTGTGCCCTCATCGTTGGAGATACCGAAGGCATCCAGATTGGCCGCCCGCCACCAACCAGAGGCAACCACGATCAGGACGAGGAGTAGAAGGTAGACAGTAGATAACGGTATGCGGTGAATAGCAGGCAGTCGGCGGAGATCGGGAATTCGGACGATGGGTTTCCTGGTTCCCTGTTTCGCTGCTTTATCGATTCCCTGGCCTTGTGATTGCCTGATACCTCCGTCTAACATCTTGCTCCCTGTCTACTGCTCACTCCTTGCATCAGGCAGCACGTCCGGGGCCACAGTGCCGGCCCCCACTCCTCCGGGGGCGACTCGCGGGTCAGATCCATCTTCGATCACGGTTATGAGCCGCCCGTTGAGTTCCATCTGATGTATGCGCCGCCAGCCGTAGCGCGCCACGTGAGTGCTGTCCGCCGCCGGTTAGACTCGGCAAGTATACATTGCCAGACGCTCTCTCGCAAATCGTTTGGCGTACCCCAACCATCAGCCAACGGGCACACGTATGGTGAGGGTTGAGTCATTCAAGTAGTAAGGGAGTGGCTATAATGGGGTGGCACGTTTTCTCTCAATCAGAACCCCAAGTCAGACAGGGCACGTGAAAAGTGAGCGAAAGCGGGCCGTTGGCGGAAAAAGACGAGATGGGCCAGGCAACGACAGTCAGACGCGCCGAAGTTGGCCACCGGCACGCGCGCGCCGGGAATGGCCCGTAGCGCCGCAGCCCACACACATTCCTTGCGCTTGTTCTCCTCGGCCCACCAGATTTCGACTAGTTCTGCGTGGACCAATAGATAGTCAATATGCCAGTGATAGCTCTTGTCGCGCCGCCGGTGGTAGGCAAGGCGGGCCGCCAGGCCACCGCGGCCCAGGGCACTGCCAGCGTAGGTATACCAACCCTCTGGAAATTCAAAGGTCCCCAGCTTGCCGACGGTAATCGTTGCGAGTTGAGCTAGGTGCATTATCAGCACGTAGCTCCCCGGTTCTGAGGGGGCCGCATCGGTGATACCCAGGCCTTTTGGGTCTTCGATGGGTTCGCTCATAGTTGAGCTCAAGTTTACCATAGATTGGGCCTGGAGACAACGCAGGTAGAATCCCGATGATGGTCAGGGCTCGCGTAGAGTCGAATGACGCATCAGGATGCCAGTCTCCAGTCTGTCAAACGACCTTGGGCCGGTCCTGCGATAATAGTAGAAAAACCTTGTCAGACGCAGGATTTTGTAGTACAATGCGAGTAGTGGTCAAAGTCAGTGGCGGCGTTGTTGTCGTCACAGAGCGACTACAGGTTCAAAGATCGAACAAAACTAAAACACCAGGAGGAAGAATCTCATGACACACATCATTGTTAGCACTTGTACCCGCCAGGGCGACTGCGTGGAAGTCTGCCCAGTGGACTGCATCGTTCCAGGGAAACAAGATGATCCTGATTGGGGCAAGTATTTCTACATTGACCCCGACACCTGCATCGACTGCGGCGCCTGTATCCCGGTTTGCCCACCCGAGGCAATCTTCGAGGAAGACGACGTGCCGAGCGAGTACGAAGCTGACATCAAGATGAACTACGATTACTTCGAGAGCGGACCTGGCTATTGGGAGTACGATCTGGAGGAGGAAAGGAACCCAGTTAGAGACTAGACTCCCCGACGGGCAGGCGAGTCAGCCATATACCTCCTTCGGAGGTAGGTATCAATTTCTTCTCCAGCACAGCCATGTTATGATTGGGCGGGTGGCGTCACATGCAACGGCGTCCCCGCCTTTCTCTAGCTTGAGGAGGTATTCCTCCTTTGACAGATACCGAGCCCAAACGGGTGATGGTCATTGTGGCTCATCCGGACGATCCTGAGTTCTTCACGGGCGGCACGATTGCACTCTGGGTGCGGGCAGGGGTTGAGATTGTCTACCTGATCCTGACCAATGGCAACAAGGGCAGCGACGACCCTGAGATGACGCCGGAACAACTGACCAAGTTACGTCAGGAAGAGCAGAGAACGGCTGCCGGCATGTTGGGGGTGAAGAAGATCATATTCCTTGATGAGCCGGATGGCGAACTGCAGGCCACGCTCCAACTGCGACAACAGGTGGTGCGACAGATCCGTCTCCACCGGCCTGATACTGTCATCTGCCCCGATCCATCCGCGTACTTTTTCGGGGACAGGTATGTGAATCACCCTGATCACCGAGCGGCGGGCCAGGTCGCGTTGGAAGCCATCTTTCCGGCCGCTCGCAACCCGATGTATCACCCTGAATTGCTGGACGAGGGGCTGATGCCCCACGTAATACACGAGATATATCTGGCCGGGGCAATGCAGCCAAACCGCTGGGTAGACATCACGGACGTGATGGACGTAAAAGTCCAGGCTATTCGGTCCCACGCCAGCCAGTTGCCCGATCCAGAGGGCAGCCTCGAGCGCGTGCGCCAGCGGGCCGAGGCAGTTGATGAATACGGGCGATCTGTATATCGTGAGGCCTTTCGTTACCTCAAGATCCGCTAGCGATGTTCTGAGATTTTTTGGCACGGGGGATTCAGTTTATGGAACAGATCGACCTAACCGGCCAATTCGTGGAGTTGATTCGCCTGGCGTCGACTGACCTGCGATCCGATGTAGAACACGCCTTGCACGCCGCCCGGGACCGGGAAGAGGGGGGCTCGGCGGCCCAGGTTGCCCTGGACACGATCTTGGAGAATATCCACCTGGCTCGGAGGAATTCAACCCCTATTTGTCAGGATACCGGAACCCCAATCTTTTACGTCTATTACCCCACCGGCTGGTCTACTCTCAGACTGCGCCACCAGATCCGTAAAGCGACAGCCACGGCGACGGCCAGATCCTGTCTGCGGCCCAATGCCGTGGACTCGCTCACCGGCCGCAACAGCGGGGACAATCAGGGCGACGACTTCCCCTCCCTTCATTTCCACGAGTGGGAAGAGCCGTATCTAAAGGTGGACTTGATGCTCAAGGGTGGGGGGTGTGAGAACGTCGGCGCCCAGTATAAGCTGCCCGATGTCAGCCTGCACGCCGGCCGTGACTTGGAAGGCGTGCGCCGTGTGGTTCTGGACGCTGTCAACCAGGCCCAGGGTTTGGGTTGCGCCCCAGGCATCATCGGTGTTGCGGTCGGTGGCGACCGGGGCGCCAGTTATACTCGCTCGAAGGAGCAGTTCTTCCGCCCTTTGGATGATCAAAACGAGGTAACCGAGCTGGCCCAGTTGGAGGAGCGCCTCACCGAGGAAGCCAATCAGTTGGGCATCGGCCCTATGGGCTTTGGCGGTGAGACGACAGTATTGGGCGTGAAGGTGGATACCCTGCACCGCCTGCCGGCCAGCTATTTCGTTACCGCCTCGTACATGTGCTGGGCCGACCGGCGGCGTACTATGACCTATCGCGACGGCGAAGTCGCGTATGAATAGTTGACAGGCAGCAAGTAACAGGTAACAGGTAACGGGTATTGGGTATCAGTCGCCAGGTGTGTTGTACGCTACTTGCCAGGTGCTACCCGCTATTTGCTACCTGCAACCTGTTACAGTTGAGGAGCAAGCTATGTTGCATAAGCTTTCCGTTCCTATCAGCGAAGAAGCGATCACCGAGTTGCGCGTGGGTGACCAAGTCTACCTTTCGGGTGTGATTGTTACGGCCCGCGACGCAGCCCACAAACTGATGATTGAGAAATTCATCCGCCCCCCCCAGGTCATGGAGCTGACCGATCTCTATGCTCGCCTCAAGGAGCTGTTGGCCGGTGGCGTGGTTTACCATTGCGGGCCGGTGGTCAGCCAGGATGACTAGGGCCGCTGGCACTTTGTGGCGGCTGGACCCACCACCAGTACCCGCGAAGAGCCCTACGAGGCCGAAGTCATCAAGCACTTTGGCGTGCGTGCCGTCATCGGCAAGGGGGGGATGGGACCCAAAACCTCCCAGGCCTGCCAGGATCACAAGGCGGTCTATCTACACGCCATTGGCGGCGCCGCCTCGCTCATCGCTCACTCGGTGAAAGAGGTGGTGGGCGTCTATCAAAAAGATGAGTTGGGCGTGCCCGAAGCCTTCTGGGTCATCCGCGTCGAGGACTTCCCGGCCGTGGTGACCATGGATAGTCATGGCCAGAGCCTTCACGCCGAGGTCAAGGAGCGATCCACAGCCGCATTCCAGACGCTCATTGGAGCCGGTAGCACGTGACAAGTGGCAAGTAGCAGACAACAGGTAGCAGGTAACAAGTGGCAGGAAGCAGGTAACGAGTTATCTGCCTCAAGCCCCTTAACAATTTTCCTGTCACTTGTTATTTATGACTTGATACTTGCTACGTGACCTGCTACTTGTTACCTGCTACTTGTTACTTGTTACCCGCTACCTGTCACCTGACCATGAACATTGTAATGATTGGGCCGTTTGGCCTGCGACCGCAAGGTACCCTCAGTGTCCGCGCCTTGCCCATGGCCAAGGCCCTGGTTGCGCGCGGACATTCCGTTACCTTGCTAATCCCCCCGTGGGACAATCCTTCAGACGCCGGACGCGAGTGGGAGGAAGACGGTGTGCGAGTCGTCAACCTGCCCCTGCCGTCCCGGTTACCCCTCATTTTCCACATACTACTTGTACTTCGACTCGTGCGACGCGCGCTTGCCTTGCGCCCCGACGTAGTCCACTGTTTCAAACCCAAAGCCTACGCCGGCTTGGCGCATTTTGTCCTTTGGTGGCTAAGACGTCTGCGGATTGCCGGGGATATCCAACTTGTGGTGGACGAAGATGATTGGGAGCAGGCGTGGAACGCGGTCGAGGCTTATTCGCCGGTCCAGAAACGTTTCTTCGCCTGGCAGGAGCGCTGGGGGCTGACCCACGCCGATGCAGTCGTGGTCGCCAGCCGGGCACTGGCGGACTTGGTGCAGGGACTGGGTGTGCCGCTCAGTCGGATCTTCTACGTGCCCAATGGGGTTCGCCCTTCGCTGGGTGCCGAAGCGGACGCGGACCAAACCCCAGCGGACGGAGCGGGGGCCGTGCGCATGCTTTGGGAGTTAGAAAATTCCTTGGTCGTCTTGCTATACACCCGCTTCTTTGAATTTGGGCTGGAACGGGTCGTTGAGGTGCTGCGCGGGGTGGTGGCGCGAGAACCTCGTG
>JAUVPY010000353.1 GCA_030598425.1 Anaerolineae bacterium | reverse complement strand
TAGCGCTGTGGCAGCCTGCCCCCTACGACACCAAGCTAATGTTACTCCTCACACAACACCACAAACCGGCCTTCGTCGGTGTGATACTCGTATTGCTGCCCCTCTGCCTCGATCGTGACCAGGAACCCGGGCGTGATGACCTGGGCGTACATCATGCCCGGTTGGGGGCAACCCAGGCTGGCGTCGGACCAATCCACCGCCTCCGCCGAGACCAGCCGGATCACGTCAGTCGCCACGCCCAGTCGCTTGATCAGGTCCTCTTTTGCAAGCTTGACGGCTTCCTCGGCCGCCGCGGGCGGCTTAGCGTCGGCC
Source organism: Anaerolineae bacterium (assembly GCA_030598425.1). GTDB lineage: Bacteria > Chloroflexota > Anaerolineae > 4572-78 > NAK82 > JAUVPY01. Next base: position 3,800 of record JAUVPY010000353.1, on the reverse strand, counting down.
AATGGCTCACCCTCCGTTGCTGCAGAGGGAGTTACAGGGCTTCCAGAGTCCGTGCCACCAATTTCAGGCTGGCAGAGTACAACGTTGGTCGCCGTGTCCGTATGATACTCGTATCTCTCGCCCTGCGCCTCCAGCACTACCTTGTACCCTGGCGTGATAACCTGGGTGTACATCATGTCCGGCTGTGGGCAGCCCAGGCTGGCATCGGACCACTCCATGGCTTCCACAGACATCAGCCGGATCTCCTCGGGCTCCACACCTAGCTGCTCGGCCAGATCCTCAATAGCTAGCTGGACAACCTGTTCCGCCTCAGGCGGAGGCGTGACCTCGGCCGGTTCGGGGGAAGGTAAGGGCGTCATGGTTGCCTCCTTTACCTCGCGGGCATTAGCTCCCCGCTCCTGGGCAACGCTGAGTGCATCGGCGGTTGCAACCGAGGTCGGTTCCCCACCGCACCCAGTTGCCCCTGCCGCAACCAGCAATAGCGTCATAACTATCAATAACGTGTGAAATCTCATTGCGCCTGACCTCTCCAAATACAGAGACGTCCTCCAATCGCAAAAAGTTCCTGGCCCTGATCGACATACATATTCTACTTCATAAGGTACGCATTCAAACGAGCTTCAATCTCGTGAGGCATCAATCCGACCACACACACGATCTTATCGCGCGAAGCGTGGCCGCTTAGGATCTCGATCTGGCGCTTGCGGACCTCCAAGATCTCGGCCAGGAAGTCGATCAGTGCTTCGTTGGCTGCTCCCTCAACCGGCGGAGCGGCCAGCCGAATCTTTATTGCCTCCCCTTGGCGTCCGCTGATCTCGTTCTTGCTGGCGCGCGGCACAATCCGCACCGGAAAAGCAGCGCCACCTTCAGCACTGGAGATCCTAAACTCGATTTCGCGCTCGCGCATTCTTTCACCTCGTCGCGTGGGGTAGGGATTGTCTCTATGGCCACGCCTGGTGTTAACCAGCGTGGTATTTGCTCATCATCAGAAACCGCCCTGGAGGGCCATCACCAGAACACGCCGAATGACCTGGAGTAAGATGAGGGCCACAATCGGGCTAAAATCCATCATCCCAAATGTCGTGAAGCGTCGAAGAGGTTCCAGAATTGGGTCGGTGATCTGGTAGAGGAAGCGGATCAGCGGATGGTATGGGTCTATCTGCACCCCGGCCATTGGCAGCCAGGACAGCAGAACTCGTGCCAAGATGGCCAGTGCAGCCACTTGAAAAATCACATTGACAGCCGTTAGTAAAACGCTACCGATCACTTAAGACCTCCCAGGTATTTGGATTTCTGATAGGCGGCCCACACCGCCTTGGAGATTACCGTCCGCAAGCCGCCCTTTTCCAATTGGTACAATGCCTCGGCCGAGGTTCCTCCTGGCGAGGTAACCATGTTTCGAAGCTCAACCGGGTGTCGCTGCGACGCTCGTGCAAACTCAAGAGATCCACGCATCGTCTGCAAGACCAGTTGCTCCGAAACTCGTCGTGAGAAACCCATATGCACGCCGGCGTCGATCAAGGCCTCCATTACCAAAAAGACGTATGCTGGACCGGTACCCGACAGCGCCGTGGCCATATCCAGGTAGTCTTCGTGTTCCATATACAACTCTTCGCCCAGGGCCGCCAGGATCGTCCGCGCCTGTTCGCGCTGTGCCTCATCGGTCTCCGGCGTAGCTGTCCACACCGACATGCCCAAGCCGATCTGGGCGGGTGTGTTGGGCATCACCCGCACAATGGCCTGATGATTGATTCCCTTGGCGATGCGGCCGATGGTGGTCCCGGCCACAATAGAGAGCACGAGCGCCTTGGGTTTGATCGCTCCGCAACAGAGTTCTTCCAGAACTTCATCCAAGAACTGTGGTTTGACCGATACCACAACGATGTCGCGCCCTTTGGCTGCGGCCACGTTGTCTTCGGTCACCTGGATGCCATATCGTTCCGCCAGTTCAGCGCCCCGCTCGGGTCGGGGACCACTGGCGTTGATATTCTGGGCCGGCATCAGTCCTTGGCCTACCAATCCCTTAACCATTGCTTCGGCCATGATGCCGCTGCCGATGAATGCAATTTGAGTCTCTTTCAGCATAGTCTCGATTAGCCCCAAACCAGCGCTCGCTACAGCGTAATGCTATCTCTTGCTGCTTGCATTAGAGCTCACACGCGCGCGGTCCAAAGATAGCGCGCCCAACGCGAATCAGCGTCGCCCCTTCCTCGATGGCCACCTCAAAATCATCAGTCATCCCCATCGAGAGATGTCGCCATTCAACGTCAGGAAACCCCTCGGCCAACGCATCGCGCAGGGCGCGCAGGGCGACGAACACAGGGCGCGCCTGCTCTGGATCAGTCACGATGGGCGCCATCGTCATTAGCCCTTGCAGGCGAAGTCGAGGAAGCTCTACGATGCGCCGCACGACGTCAGAGAAATTGGCACGAAGCTCCTGGTCTTCTCCCCACTGGCTCAACTCAAACCCGTACTTGCTGGCCTCGCCGGAGACATTGCACTCCAGCAGAACAGGCATTGGCGACTCGAGGTTGTCCCGCTCGGCCAGTCGGTTCAGCCGTTCTGCCAGTTTGAGGCTGTCCACAGATTGGATGGTATCAAAGTATGCCAAAGCATCGGCGGCCTTACGGCTCTGCAGGTGGCCGATCATGTGCCAGGTAGGTCGCTCATTGGTATCCGAATTGGCGTCCAGCCATTCATTGAAAGCGGAGATTTTCGAGCATCCTTCCTCTACCCGGTTCTCACCGAAATGCCGGAGCCCAGCCTGGTAAGCGGCCTGCATAACTTCGACTGGATGGGTCTTGGTGACGGCGACCAGCACCACTTCGGCTCGATCGCGCCCCGCACGCCGAGCGGCCGATTGAATGCGTTCCTGCACAATGTTCAGATTGGCGGGGATATCAACACCTCGGTTCATTGCCTCTCTTACCCCCGATACCCAATCACGACGCCAAATCGCCCGGTTTTCCCCCGCTCGGCCCGATGAGAGAAGAAGTGATCGGTATGGCAGGCGGTGCACAGTCTTGATACCACGAGCTGGCCTACACCGGCTTTCTTCAGTTGTCGACGATTGGCCTCCCATATGTCAAAGTACGCATGCCGTCCGTTACGACGGCTGAAGAGTTGTGCGCTGTTGTCGGAAGCAGATCTCTGGGGGAAGATCGGTTCCACTGCCTGGATCACATCTTCACCTACCTGGTAACAGCATGGGCCGATTGCTGGCCCGATCACGGCTGTTATGTCATCGGGTGAACACCCGAGGCTGTTGACCATCGCCTGTACCACGGATTTGGCCACGTTCTTAACCGTGCCACGCCAGCCCGCATGCGCCAGTCCAACTGCCCTGCGCACCGGGTCGTGCAACAAGATGGGCACACAGTCAGCAAACCGCATACTCAAATACACGCCTGCATCAGCGGTGATCATTGCGTCGCCCTGGCCCACAACCTGTCCTCTATCGGCAATCGTCACCGGCAACACATCGGCACTGTGGGTGAGATGGCAAGTGACGGCCCGTGCCCGGGAGGTTCCCACTGCCTGATACACCCGATCGTGGTTGACTTCGACCGCCACAGGGTCGTCCCCTACGCTGTGACCCAGGTTTAGTGACTCATAGGGTGGGGCGCTGACACCGCCCTGCCTTGTGAACACGGCGTGTAGCAGTGCCGGGTCTTCGTTCAACTGCTGAAAGCGACAAACCGGCAACCTGCCGGCATGTTCATAGCGAAGACCATCGTTCGCGAAAGGTTCGATTCTGCGCAAAGAGCTTGTTGACATAATGTCACGCTTGAACGTGGTTT
>JAUVPY010000446.1 GCA_030598425.1 Anaerolineae bacterium | reverse complement strand
ACGTTGCTACTGACGGTGTATTGGCAGGCATTGGCGCCGATGGCTGAAGATTATAGCGTCTTCGTCCACCTATTAGGTCAGGACCGGGACGTGGTGGGACAGGTGAAAACATACCCTGGCTTGGGGACTTGGCCCACAACTTCGCTCAAGCACCGCGATGTGGTGGCTGATACTTACCACGTGCCGGTCGATCCGGCTGCCAGGTCCCCCAGCCTGGCGCGAGTGTACGCTGGTCTGTACCGTTACGATGAGCCAGGCCGACCGGGGCTGGCAACGGTTGACGCACGTGAGGAGCCAGTAGAGCCTTGGCTGACCACGGCCAAGCTGACGCCCTGGGTTTGGCCAGATGTGACGCCGTCCAACCCTCTGCATGTTCAGTTCGGCGAGGCTATCTCTCTGATCGGCTATGATCTGGATGGAGATCTTACTTTGTATTGGCAGGCCAATGGTCAGCCACCGACCGATTATACCGTGTTCATTCAGTTATGGGATGAGGATAAACAAGTAGCTGGCTTTGACGGGCCGCCTCTCGGAGGCAACTATCCGAGCAGTTGGTGGGAAGCTGGTGAGACGATTGTCGATGCGCATTCCTTGGATTTGACGAGAGCGAGCGTCAGCTTGCCTCTGGAGTCCGGTCGTCATCGCCTTCTAGTCGGCCTGTATCGCTTGGATACTGGTGAGCGGTTGCCGGCAGTTGGTCCTGATGGTTCGTTGCCCGATCACGCCGTGGAAATCAAATGAAAAGTATCAAATATCAAACACCAAATGCGGGGTCGCCGTGGTCAAAACCCAGAATCTATCATTTGGGATTTAGTACTTGTCATTTAATTCTTGTCCTAGCCTGGGTGCTTCGCCTGTACCAACTTGAGGCCGACTCGCTATGGGGTGATGAGATTTTCACGGCTACTCAGTCGCCGCTGCTGGTGCCTGAATTGCTGCGCTGGACAGCGGGTGATATACATCCACCTGGCTATTATTTGCTCGTAGGGCGACTGGCCGATTGGTCAGGCTGGGCTCACTTGCCCGCTTCGGCCTTGGCCGACTGGCTGTGGCGGTTCCCATCGGCCGTGATGGGAACACTGGCCGTCGCAGTCACCTATAGGCTGGGAACCGATCTGCTCGGCCGGCGGGTAGGTTTGGTCGGCGCACTGCTGCTGGCGGTGAGCCCGGTGGCAATCCAATACAGTCAGGAAGCGCGCATGCACGGGCTGTTCCTGCTGGGAGCAGCTCTGAGCACCTGGACGCTGGCCAGAGCGCTGGCAAGGCCGGATAGGTGGGGGTGGTGGTTGGCCTACGCTCTGACGACGGCTTTAAGCCTGTACACGGTGTACCTGGCCTTCGTGGTGTTGGCGGCACAAGGGGCGTGGGTGCTCAAATCACAAATCACATATCGCAAATCACAAATCATAAATCATAAATCTCCAATCTCCAATCTCCAATCTCCACTCCTGGGATGGCTGGCGAGTGTCGCTTTTGCCTTTGTCCTGTATTTGCCCTGGTGGCCGACATTGCTGGGTATAGTGAACCGGCGGCTGGCAATCGACGATGCCGATACAGGCATCGGATCACCGTTGGTGTTCTTGGTGAAGGGGATTCATTCGCTGGGGCCAGGCCCAGGTTGGGCTGCCTGGCTCTTTCTTGGACTGTGGGCGATCGGTCTGTTGAGCGTCATCGTACGGGGTGATATAGCGCTGGCTCTCTTTGCTGGGTTATGGTTGGTTTTACCGTTGGCGTTGCCCTTTGTATTCCGAGACCCACGGGCCTTGCACCTGCGTTACGTCTTTTTGCTGCCGGTCTATCTTCTGTTTGTGGCGCAAGGGGCGTTGGTGCTGGTGGTGGGTGGCTGGGGGCTGATTGCTGGTAGTCAGGGAATCAGGGAATCAGAGAATCGGGAATCAGGTAGGCGAACAGCCTTCTTCCCCGCTTCCCCGCTTTCCCGCTTCCCTGATTCCCGGACTACCAAATTCCTCTATACCGCTGTGTTGTTAGGCGTGGCGCTGGTCAGTGCTCTTTTCCTGCCCGGGTACTACCAGCGGGCCAAACCCGACTGGCGCGAGGTAGGCGCCTATCTGGCGGTGCATACGGTCCCTGGGGACGTCATCGTGACTGGCCCGCTGTTCGACGTAGGGCGCTATTTGGACTATTATTACGATGGCCCGGCCGAGCTGTTGCCGCCTGCATTCCTGGTGGCCAGTTTGCCCAATCGGGTGGAGTCGATGCGAGCTAGCGGTGGACGCGTGTGGGCAGTGACCCGTTTCCGGCCAGCGACAGTGGCGGCAGTACAGAGCCTTCAGTTCCCCGGCGTGACCGTTTCGGAGCCGACTCTGCCTATCTACGAGTCGGACGTGCTGGAGACGGCGATGGTTGATCTGATGCAGCAGGCGGTGGCGGCCGCGCCGAAATGGGCGGCCGAGATGTCGGCTGAGGGTGTGATGACCCCAGACCCTCTGGTAGCGCGGGCGGCGGCCTATCTCTTCCTGGGCGATGTCTACCGTGTCGCCGGGCACGTGTCGGAGGCAGTGGCTGCCTATGAGGCAATGGTGACCGATCATCCTGCTTCAGCAGGTGGATACGTGACGCTGGCTGAGGCTTATGAAGCGGCCGGGCAGCCAGAAGCCGCGGTCAGGGCTTATCAGCGGGCGGTAGCTCTTAACCCTACCTGGCAGGGATCTGGCGCTGAGGAGGCGGAGTCGTTGGCCGACGCGGGGCATTGGACTGAGGCTGCGGCTGCCTACCGGGCATTCGTCAGGTGAAAGGGTGAATCGGCAGGCCAGCAAATGTGCAAATCAACAGATCAGCAAATTGACAAATCAACAAAGCAGCAAATCAACAAATCAACAGAATTGTGGTGAGGCTGTTGTTCGATAGGATGCGTAGGAAATCGAAAGGGTTTGCAGCCAACTTGCTCTGGCTGTTGATGCAATTTCTTTCAGGATTGCGTGTTGATTCTGCCTTATAGGAGACAGCGTGAATCGTAAACGACTGTTCGATCTCCTCAAGATCGTAGTCAGTTTGGTACTCATCATCGTCATCTTGCGCAGTATTAGCTTGAACGCGCTGTGGCAGGTGGTGCGCAATGCCAATCCCTGGTACCTGTTGGCGGCACAAGCGGCGCTTATGTTAGGGGTCGTGGTGCGAGCCTATCGCTGGCAAATATTGGTTCACGATCAGGGGGTAGATGCCTCGTTAAAGGAGCTGACCGCTCTCTACTTTGTGGGCTT
>JAUVPY010000438.1 GCA_030598425.1 Anaerolineae bacterium | reverse complement strand
CCCTCCAGCACGTCAGACTCATTGATGCCCAGCAGCAGGCGAAAATCACCCTTTGTCTCTCCTCCTGCGGCGACCTCCAGTTCGTAGTTCTCGACGTCGTCGTCAAGGGTATAGAACAAGCTTGCGCTGGTCTGTTCGCCGGACAGGTTGGCGGTGAGCAGCGGCGTGTCGCCAAAATCACGCAACACCAGCATAGGGGCCAGGTCTCCCGAAGTCGCTTCGGCGTAGGCGTAGACGGTGTCGCCTTCGGTCAAGGGTCTCAGGGTCAGGGTGGTCGTAGGGTTGTCGGCACTGATGGTGCCTGTGATTGCCTGAACAGATATCCCTAGCTGAGAGGCTTCCTGATCGAAAAAGGCGATCAGATCGTCGCCAGGCTTTGCCGTTCCGGTCAGGACTTCCGGTGCATCGACTCCAATCAGGAGACGAAATCCCCCAAAATTATCCTTTGACGGTGTCCTGGAGACCAGAAGAAAATAATCTCCATCGGCGGGGACCGCGAATTCAAAAGCGGCGTCATAGCCTGGCCCGCTGTTGTCATCCCAGAACACGAAGAACTCTTCATAGATCTCGGGCAGTGCTACCAGGGGGTCGCCCCCCTCCTCGATGACGCGTTCTATCTCCCCCCAGAAGGCTTCGCTGAGGCTCTCACTTTCGAGACGGGTATCAGACAACGCCACAAAGGGGTCCAGGTTGCCGGACGTCCCCTCCACATAGACATACAGCGTTTCGCCCTCCCTGAGCAAAGGTATGTGGTAAAAGACGTTATCACCTGGCTCGGCATGGCCGGTCAGTTCCTGCACTCTACCGGGCTCCTGGGCATGGCTGGGTAGCGTTCCGAGCGCTATGCTTAACACCAAGATGATTAGGGCCGCAATCCATCTCGAGTGGGCGTCTGGCAGCCCACGCAGCAGTCTCTGCTTCAAAGCTGAAATCCTCCTTCGATGGTGATTTAGAAGAAGATCCATGCCGCGATCCCCAAAGGTATGATGTACGCGAAAGGATAGATCCAATCCAGGTAACTGTCGATTCGGTCGGCGCGCTCTGCCTTTCCGTTCATTTCCATGCGTTTTAGCCAAACGTTGTAGATCACTACCATGGCGTTGACCAAAAAAGTGATCGCCATAATCACATCCAGCAAGGTGAGGTATCCCAAACGGGGGTAATTGTCGGCGATACTGAAACTGAAGGCGATAAAAAGCAGCAGATTGCCCGTGGCGACTTCGATGCGCCGGGTATAGTCTTTCAGAAAGAACGTTACCCACGACACGGCAATGATCAAGCCGATGGGTAAGAATACCTGCAACAGGTAGTATTCGAGATGCCGGGGCGCTTCAAAGCTGAAGCTATAGCGTGAGGTGATGGCCTGGGTGCTCCCCAGGACGCTGGTGACGGATGTGTCAAAATCGGTGATGATGAATTCGTCTTCCCCGTGTTCGCTGCTGATCTCAGTGAAACTCTCCAGATCTGAGAACACGTAGAAGTCCTCTGGTAACAGCAGGTCGACCCTGATAATGAATTCCTGGGTGTCGAAGGGAAACCGGCGGAAGTCGAAGTCGAGCTGCATGTTGGTGGTGAAGCGCTCGAAATAGGTGCCAGAGCCATCGGGGAGGAGAACGACCAGGCGGTTCTGCGTCCAGCGGTTGCCCTGCTGGTTGGCGATGGTGAAGGCAGGCCAGCGTCCCTGTACGTCGGCCAGAAAAGTGTCGAACTCCTGCTCGGTGTACAGCTTCACCGAGCAGTCACAGTTATCCGGGTTAAAGGCCAGGGCCGGATCGGTCCAGTCCATCTGCATGCTGGCCACGACGTCGAAATTCTCCTGGGCCTGGTTGACCTCGATGATCTGCTGCAGTTTGACTCCAATCTTGACCGTGATCGGTTCCTCTACCACCGGCTCACCGATTGGCGTCGCCTCACCGGTTAAGACGTGGGGCGCATTGCGCGCTATCAGCAGGCTGGACTCGCCGCTCGTGGGTGGCCTATCGCCAACCGAACTAAGAATCTCCAGTTGGTAGTTCTCGCCGACGCGTGGGAAGGTATACTCAAGACTGGTCTGGGTCTGTGCTCCATCCAGGTTGGCAGTGCGAATCGGTTTCCGGGCGAAGTTTCTCAGCACCAACACCGGTTTGAGATCCCCAGACGTGGCCTCTATGAAGGCATACAGCGTGTCACCCGGTTCAAAATCCCGCAAGTTTACGAAGGTGGCATTCTTCTCTGTGCTCAGTTTTCCGGTCAGACTCTCCACACCCACGTCGATCTGGGTCGCCGCTTCGTCCGGGACAGCAATCACGTCCTCGGTCGGCTCAGCTTCGCCCGTCAACACCTCGGGGGCGTCCAAGCCAAGCAACAGGCGATAACGGCCAAAGGTGTCCTCCGCCTGGTAGGAAAGCGAACCAGTAACGGCGAGGCGATAATCCCCATCGCGCGGCACCCGGAACTGGAAGGCAGCCGCCAGTCCTCCCCCGCTGTCATCATCCCAGATCAACAAGAACCGATCACGAAGCTCGTCAATAGCTAACAGCGGATCTCTCCCCTGGGCAATGATCTGCTCAAGCTCGGCGTCATATTCGGCAGCGGCTGCCTGGAAATCGCGGTTTGTGTCAATCAGACCTACGATTGGGTCCAGGTTGCCCGAGGTGCCAGATGCGTAGACATAGAGGATTTGACCCTGCCTGAGGTCGGGTAACAGATAGAACCGAAATTTATCCTGGTCGACCTTGCCGGTAAGTTCCTGGACCTGGCCACCCTCCTGGGCTGCGGCGGGTGCCCAAGTCGCCAAGGGTATTAGTAGGACGATCAAGGCCAGAATCAATGATTTCGAAACGCGCGTCATCTCAACCAGTTTCCCCAGTATCGATTTCTTGGTCAATCCCCGACGCAATGTTGCCTGAGGTCTCGTTATTATGCCCACCGCTCATCAGTTCCGCCAGCCAGCGGTTCTCTTTATCGGCCTCCAGGACGAGCTCCTTGACTGTCAAAGTCAGGGGCACGGCCAGGAGCGCGCCAAAGGGGCCCAACACCGCGGCCCAGAAGATCAGGGAAAAGATGATCACCGCCCCAGGGCTTATATTATAGCAGAATTCGCGCCCAGTGCACATTAGACATTCGTATCTCGCTACCCTACACCAAACATCTGTTCGCCTGTAAAATAGCTAGACTAGCATCCTGAGGAGCGCGGAACGCAGTGGAGCGCGTACACCTGCACTTGACGCCGCAGGTGCAAGTGTCGAAGGGTGCGGGTTTGCCAGGGCTCCTCGCATTGGCCGCACCCCTCGATACGGCCT
>JAUVPY010000383.1 GCA_030598425.1 Anaerolineae bacterium | reverse complement strand
CGGCGGGTCAATTGGGCATTCTGGGAGCCGATATGCTCCAGGCGATTCGCTGTTTTCAGCCCCTCGATACAGGCAAAGCCCGCGCCGAGCTAGGCCTCACCACCCGTCCCTTCGCAGAATCCGTATACGACGCCTTGGTCTGGTTCTATGAGCGTGGCTATTTGGGTAGCCGGGTAGGCGGTAGACAGGGAATCAACACGAAATAACAGGTGAAATTCAAATGGAATATGAAGAACAACCGAAAAGAGATGAAGCAGCCTATATAACCATTGTAGAAGGCCCTCCCCCAGAATTTGCGGAGGTCGAAACAGAATGGACCGCTTCCCTGGCCGAAGGGCCTTCCCCAGCCGTCGTTGCTATGTGCGAAACCCGCACGCTCAACGGCGAAGTGTTGGTTGAACGCTGTCGCCAGGCGTGGCAAGAAGGACGGCCTGCTCGCCTGGATTTTCCGCAACCGGATGGCGCGCGGGCCGAGCTGGAAATCATCGCCGCCCGCAGTGAGCAGGTCCCCGAAGGGCAAAAACTGATTCTCTGGGTCAGGGTCGAAGATTTTGAAGAAGTACAGGAAGACGATCTCGAGTATTAAACCCCGATCAAGCGCGATCTATCGAACACGCCCCACCTATTGAATGCAGTGGCGCGAAGCATCTTCCTCAACAAGGAGAAGGCATTGTGTCTGAAGAGTTGCAGAGGTTCATCCAGGAGCACGTAGCCACCGTTGAGCCGCTGGCAAAAGCCGCTAACCTGGCCTATTGGAATTTCACCACGACAGGGAAAAAAGAGTACGAGGAGGAAGTCACCCGCCTCCACGTGGCCTTGCGCAAGGTCTATGCCGACCGCGCTGGCTTTGAGCGACTGAATTCGCTGATGGACGCCCAGCCGGTTAATGACCCAATGCTGGCCCGCCAGGCTACTCTACTTCGAAATGCCTTCGTCGGCAACCAAATGGACGACAAAACCATCGAGGAACTTACCCGGCGCGAAATCACCATTGAAAGTATCTTCAACGCCTTTCGGGCCGAACTTTTAGGCAAGAAAGTCACCGAGAATGAGTTGAAGGAGATTCTGCGCGAGTCAGACGACCAAGACTTGCGCCGCCAGGCGTGGGAGGCCAGCAAGCAGATCGGCGCCCAAGTGGCTGACCTGCTTATTGACCTGGTGGAATTCCGCAACGACATCGCGCACAACATCGGCTTTGAGAACTACTACCGTATGCGCATCACGCTGCAGGAGCTTGACGAGAGTGAGCTCTTCGCTATGTTCGATGAGTTGGATGCGTTGGTAAGCCCTGTCTACCGTGACTACAAAGCTGACCTGGACGCACAGCTTGCCCAACGGTTCGGCCTCGAGCAAGCTGATCTGCGCCCCTGGCACTATAGCGATCCCTTCTTCCAGGAAGCGCCGGCCGCTGACCCGGCCGTGCGTAAGTTCTTGGCTGACGCCTATGCAGACCAGGATATCGAAGCCGTCACCCGCCGCTTCTATCACGCCATCGGCCTGGACGTGGACGACGTGCTGGCGCGCAGTGACCTGTACGAACGAGAGGGCAAACAGCAACACGCCTACTGTATGCACGTGGATCGGAAGGGCGACGTTCGTATTTTGGCTAACATCAAGCCTAACGACAAGTGGATGGCCACCATGCTACACGAGTGCGGTCACGCCGTTTACGACAAGTATCTGGACGTGAACTTGCCCTACATCCTGCGTGAACCAGCTCACATTCTCTCCACCGAAGCCATCGCTATGCTGATGGGGCGGCTTGAGACCGACCCGGACTGGTTGACTATGTATGCCGGGGTTCCCTTCGAAGAGGCTCAGTCCCTTGCCGATCAGCTATGGGAACAATTGCGCGGCCAGTTGCTGATCATGGCCCGATGGGTACCCGTGATGAGTTATTTCGAACGGGCACTCTACGAAAATCCGCATCAAGATTTAAACACTCTCTGGTGGGACGTGGAAGAGCGCTTTCAGATGGTGCCGCGCCCAGAAGGTCGTAATGCGCCTGACTGGGCTGCCAAGATCCATCTAGGCACCGCCCCTGTCTATTACCACAATTACCTGATGGGCGAGCTCGTCGCCTCGCAACTGCGCTACTACATTGAGGCGCACGTGCTGGGCCGAAACGGAGATGCCGGTCACCGGTTCGTCACCGACCCGGCTGTGGGACGCTTCCTCACCGAAAGAGTCTTCCATCCGGGCGGTGTGCGACACTGGCAGGACGCGCTTGAGTTCGCTACTGGTGAGCGCCTGCGTCCGGGTTACTTTGTGGACCAGGCCAGAGGCTAGGCCGTGTTGACATTTTGTCCTTGCCCTCTGAGGCTCTAGCGAAGAGTTTGATGATGTCTCTCAGGCGCTAACTCAGATTTCAACACTACCTAGTTTGAAGACGTAGCATTTCCCCGTCTACACCGCACCTTCGTCCTCCATACTCTGAGAAGCGGGAGCTTTCTCCGCAGGATCGAAAGAGCAGTGCGTCTGCGCCTTGAGGATCAGGATAAAGCTCGAAGCGAATACCAACTCAAACGTCAAACCCTCAATGAGGAGGAAATGAACGATGGAGATTAGAGGCAGAACCATCCTGGTGTTGGGTGGCTACGGACTGGTGGGTATGGCCGTCTGCCGCCAACTGATGTATGAAGAGCCCGACACACTCATCGTCAGTTCGCTGTTAGAGGACGAGGCCCACAAGGCAGTTGATCGCCTGCATATGGAATACCCCGACAGCCAGGTGAAGCTCATCCCGATCTGGGGTAACGTCTTCGTGCGCACGGCCCTCAAAGAGACGGCGCGTGCCGAAGTGCTGGCCAGTTCCGAATACAGACGCTGGGTCTACGACGACGTACTGGCCGAGATGAGCGAAGTAACCATGGCCACCTCGTACCTGGCACAAATCATCCGCGGCGAAACGGCCCAGGCACCCGGCGTCGTGCCCGACGCCATCATAGACAGTATTAACACCGCCACTGCCCTTGCCTATCAGGACATCTACACCAGCGCCGCTGAAGTGCTCGACATCTACGACCGGGCCACTGAAGTCTGGCGCCTGGGCAAGGGTTCGCCAGAGGAGGCCGCCGAAACATACGTAGGGGCGGTCGAGCGGCTGCTGGCCAGTCTTTACGTGCCGCAGCTTGTCCGCCACGTCCAGATTCTGCACGAGGCGATGGGCCGAGCCGGCACGCGGGCTTACATAAAGATCGGAACCAGCGGCACCGGTGGTATGGGGCTGAACATCCCCTACACCCACGGAGAGGAAAAACCCTCACGCGTATTGCTCAGCAAAGCGGCTATGGCTGGCGCGCATAGCCTGCTCCTTTTCTTGATGGCCCGCACGCCGGGAAGCCCGGCGATCAAAGAGATCAAGCCCACCGCGGCCATAACCTGGAAGCAAATTGGATATGGACCAATCAAAAAGAGAGGGAGAGAGATCCCCCTTTACGATTGCCCGCCCGATCAGGGGCTTGAACTGGGCGGAGACGGACAATTCGACCTGAGTACGCACCAAGGGTGGCAACGGCTGGATGGGGTGCTAGAATCAGTTTACATTGATACGGGCGAGAACGGTTATTTTTCACTGCCGGAATTCACCGCCATTACTGCCCTGGGCCAGATGGAAGGTGTTACCCCAGAAGACATTGCCTTTAATGTGGTGCGCGAGCTAAAGGGGATCAGCACCGGGTGCGACGTGGTCGCCGCTCTCGACGGTGCCGTGATGGGACCCAGCTACCGAGCGGGGACGCTGCGCCATCGGGCCATTGAATTCGCCCGCCAGTTGGAGCAGGAACATAACGTTGACAGCGTTGCTTTTGAGAT
>JAUVPY010000253.1 GCA_030598425.1 Anaerolineae bacterium | reverse complement strand
GGGAGTCCTAGTGCTGGCCAGCCAACATTCTTTTACCGCGTCCCAACAGGCCTTCTTGCAAGTAGCTGCCGGCATGATGGCTTTGATTATCCGCAACAGCCAACTGTACGCCAAACTTGAGGGTCAAGCTGTTCTGGAAGAGCGCAACCGCCTGGCCCGTGAGTTCCACGACGGTTTAGCCCAGGGTCTCGGGTTCCTCAACTTCAAGATGCAGCAGGCGGAGCGCCTGTTGGCGCGCGAGCAGTGGGAGACAGCCCGAGAATCATTGGCCGAACTGCGAGAGGGTGTGCGAGACCTCTATGCCGAGGTTCGTCAGACCATCCAGGATCTGCGCTGGTTCCCCGAGGATGGGAAAGAATTGAGCGAACGTCTGCATCAATACGTGCTGGAATTCAGTGATCGCACGGGTCTGGACGTTTCCTTGGATATGAAAGGCGAACCCAAGCTATCCCCCCAGGACGAAGTCCACCTGTTTCGCATCGTCCAGGAGGCGCTGGTCAATGTGCACAAACACTCGCAAGCCCAGCAGGCTTGGGTACGATTGCGTGTCGGACCGGAAGCCACCGTCTTGGAGATAGAAGACGACGGAGCAGGGATTAGGTGGGGAGGCTTTCCTCAAGATGTCCCCCTATCCGATACCTCCGGACATTTCGGGCTGCGCATTATGCAGGAACGGGCTGAAGCAATGGGCGGCCAACTGTCTTTGAACAGTGTGCCAAGCCAGGGAACCCGGCTGCGAGTGACACTAGGCGCTCCAAACACTGTCGACCCGTTCGCTGTGGGCACCACGTACGAAGGCAGGTGAGGAAGTGACATCCATTCGTCTGCTGATCGTGGATAACCACACCCTGTTCCGGCAGGGATTGGTCAGTCTATTGCAGAGCGAGCCCGGATATGAGGTGATCGGCGAGGCGTCCAGCGGCGAGGAAGCCTTGCATATGGTCCCAGAACTAGATCCTGATGTGGTATTGATGGACGTCAAGATGCCGGGCATAGGCGGTGTGGAAGCCACCCGTCGCTTAACGGAGGCGAACCCCCAGGCCCGCGTCTTGATGTTGACGGTCTCGGAAGAGGAAGAAAATCTGTTTGCCGCGATCCAGGCTGGAGCGCGGGGGTACTTACTAAAGAATGCAGACGCTGGCGAGTTGTTGGACGCCATTCAGCGGGTGCACGCTGGCGAAGCAATGCTCTCTCCTATCATGACCCTCCGCTTGCTCCAGGTATTGCAGAGCGGTGGAATCCCTGCCCCCCTGTCCGAGCTACCTCTGACATCCCGAGAGCAAGACGTATTCCAATTATTAGCTCAGGGTGCCAGCAACCGGCAAATCGCCGAAACGCTGACGATCACGGAGAACACGGTCAAGACCCACGTGCGCAACATCCTCGAAAAGTTGGAGTTGCATAGTCGAAGTGAAGTAGCCGCCTACGCCCGCCGACTCAGCCCTACCCCCTGGTCCCCTTGATGAAGCCTTAGAACCCACCGTTTCCCCAAATCTCACCCATTCGGGTGAATAATCTCATTCCTACTTCACCCTCCGCCCACAAGGAAATCATCCACGAAATCGCCTATCTAAGGATAGACAAAATAGATATAGACGGTACAATATATCTATAAAGGGGCGAAAGTGAGGATTTGCTTTGTGATGTCCTCATCTTAATTGCACCTGATTGAAGGGAACGATCTGTGGGCCACAAGCGCATACTCATTGTGTCGCAATACTCACTGTTCGACCAGGGAATCGGGTCTGCTTTAAGGCAACAAGCGGACGTTGAGGTCGTTGGCGTCTGCCACGACCTGGAAGAGGCTTATGGCCACGCGCAAGCCCTTCACCCCGATGTCTTGCTGATTATCTCCAGGCCGGAGATTGTCCGTGATAATGCCTTCCGCCTGTTAGAAGAAATTTCCCCTTCCATCATTCGCATCAGCCCCACTGACGGCTCAATGCAGGTATACCACCGAGAGCAGGTGGATCAGGCCAGCCTTGACGACTTGATGACGGCCATCCAGGCAACGGCCATTCAGTTTGATACGGAGGGACGGGAGGACTTTGAGCCCCAACCGGTTGAATCCACAACCGACGACCACCAGACACGACCAAGGAGAGAGAGTATGAAACATTTCATCATTGTAGCCGTGCTGGTTGCCATTGTCACGCTATTGGTGATCTTTGGGCTAAACCGCATCCAATTGCTGCCAATGCTAGCCAGCGAAGAAGGTATACCCATAGATAATCTATTCGGACTGCACATCATAGTCATTGCTTTCTTATTCGCCCTCATCGTGGTATTCATGCTCTACAGCATTGTGGCCTTCCGACGCAAGCCTGGCGAAGAGGGAGACGGCGCTCACCTCCTCGGTAACACGAAACTGGAGATCGTCTGGACCATCGCCCCCCTGGCGACGGTGCTGTTCTTCTCTTTTTTGGGTGCCCGGGTCTTGGGCGTGGTCACCGCTGCCGAACCCGATGAGCTTGCTGTCGACGTCACAGCCGCTCAATTCTCGTGGCGCTTTGATTACCCGGAGTACGATATCACGTCTGCGGATTTGAACCTGCCGCTAGGCCGCCAGGCTGTCTTCAACATCACTTCTGAGGACGTAATCCATAACTTCTGGGTGGTGGAGTTCCGCGTGAAACAGGACGCGGTGCCAGGCCAGGTACATTCTCTGCGGGTCACGCCAACGCACGTGGGACAGTACAAGATACGCTGCGCGGAGTTGTGCGGCACCGGCCACGCCTACATGCTTGCGGAAGTGAACGTTATGGAGCCGGCTGACTTTGAAGCCTGGGTCGCAGGACAACTGGCCCCGTCAGAACTCTCTGGCGCAGAATTAGGCGCTGAAATTGCGCAACTGCAAGGCTGCATCGGCTGTCACTCCACCGATGGCAGCCAACTGGTGGGACCGACCTGGTTGGGGCTCTACGGCTCAGAGGAAGCGCTGGAGGATGGCACCAACGTCCCGGTAGATGACGCCTATATAACGAAATCTATCCTCGATCCGGCGAGTCAAATCACCGAAGGCTTTCCGAACGTAATGCCGGCCACCTACCAGGACACGCTGTCTGAGGAAGATATCGACGCTCTGATTGAATACATCAAGAGCTTGGGAGAGTAGAAGGAGGAATAGTATGAGAACAGTTTTCTCGCTAGGGCTTACCAGAGGGCTCATCGGTCAAATCATCGGCACCGTCCTGGGCATGGCGCTGGTGATGGTCATCCGGGCCCTCCAGGGCAAGCCGGCCTGGGAAGCTGAACCGGTTATCGTGATTGGCGCTATCGTCGGAGTCGTATTCTTTATGATCGCCGCCGGCACCGTCAAGGACTGGTTCAAATGGGCCAAAGGGGAAGAAACTCCAATGCACCACGGTCCGCCTGAGGACAAGCCAGCGTGGACCCGCTATCTCAGCGTAGACTACAGCCACAAAGTGATCGGCGTCCAGTACACCGTCACAGGTATCCTCTTGCTGTTATTCGCTGGTACGCTAGCCCTCATCTTCCGAGTCGAGTTGGCCCAGCCAGGTCTACAATTCCTTGACCCTGACACCTTCAACACGTTCATCGGCGCTCACGGTATCATCATGATCGCCTCTATCCTGCTGGGAGTAGCTGGCATGGCCAACTATCTGGTGCCCCTCATGATCGGGGCTTCAGATATGGTGTTTCCTCGCCTGAATACCTTCGCCTATTGGATCAACGTTCCCGGTGCGCTGCTGGTCGTAAGCGGCATGATCGTCGAAGGCTGGAACACCGGCTGGACCGGCTACCCGCCTTTGAGCGCTACCGGGCCGCTGGGCGTGCAGCTCTTCTTCCTGGGTGTCTATTTCATCGGTCTTTCATCCATCCTGGGCTCGCTCAACTTGATTGCCACTATTCTGCGCCTGCGCTCGCCGGGGATGGGCCTGTTTCGAATGCCGATCTTCTGCTGGGCCGTCCTGGCAACCAGTGTCATCGCCCTGACAGCCACTCAGCTCATCGGCTTATCATTCTTGATGGTGGTGGTCGAACGCTTGCTGGGTATGGGGTTCTTTGACCCGACCCAGTCCCCGAGGGCTATGCTACTGGGCTCACCCCCAGGCAATCCGATCCTGTTCCAGCACCTCTTCTGGTTCTATTCACATCCGGCAGTGTACGTCTTCATCCTGCCCGGCCTGGGCATCATCAGCGAGTTGCTGCCAGTCTTCGCTCGCAAGCCGCTCTTCGGCTACAAGTGGATTGCTATGTCCAGTATGGCCATTGCTTTGGTCGGTTTCTTGGTTTGGGCACATCACATGTTCGTCGCCGGAGTGGAGGACTCCCTCCGGGTGCCATTTATGTTCGCAACATTGCTCGTGGCTGTGCCCACAGGAGTCAAGTTCTTCAGTTGGATGGGCACCTTGTGGCAGGGAAAACTGACCTTCCCCACCCCTATGCTCTTCGTGCTGGGTGCCATTTCCGTCTTCCTGATCGGCGGTCTAAGCGGCCCGCCCAACGGCACCGTGCCCACCGATATGTTCCTGCACGACACTTACTGGATTGTGGGCCACTTCCACGCCACTATGTTCGGCGGATTTGTCTTCCCCTTCTTCGCCGCATTGTACTATTGGTACCCTAAAGCGACGGGACGCATGTACAACGAAAGACTCGGCAAGGTACACTTCTGGCTGATGGTCCCCGGTTTCTGGGTACAAAGCCTGGCCCAGATGCGAATTGGGTTGCTGGGAATGCGGCGACGTATTGTCGACTACGACCCGGCTCTGGGCATTGATACCGGTCAGGTTCTCATCACGGTCGCTGGATTTGTGATCGGAATATCGGTGCTGATTATGGTCTACAACCTGGTGCGGAGCGCGCGCAAAGGCGAGGTCGCAGTAGCAAATCCATGGAGGTCACGGTCACCGGAATGGCAGATTCCGTCGCCGGTCCCGGAGAAAAGCTACGCCCAGCCCATCGTGGTCGTTGGCGAACCGTACGACTACGGTCTGGCTGGCTCGACTTACGTAAGGATGAGCCCGACCGGCGCATCCGGCGCATCCGAATTACAGAGTTAGCAACACGCATAACGCTTTCCGT
>JAUVPY010000099.1 GCA_030598425.1 Anaerolineae bacterium | reverse complement strand
GAGATAGCCCTCCAGGTTGGCGCCCGGCGGCCGGTCGGCCAGCAACGGGTGGTTTACCACATCGCCCTGCCGCACCGCCGCCAGGAAGACGCTGCCGTCCATAATGTTCTCTGCGGTCAGCATATCGGCTACCTGCTCGGCTCGCCAGCCTTCGGGGATGGTGATCGCCACCTCGGCCATGCGGCTATGCTGCAAGGATTCCGCGATTTCGCGCATGGTCATATTGCGCCTGAGTTGATACTCACCCGCCTCCAGCGACGCGTCCAGGCCGTGGTATTGGAGAAAACGGCGGAACAGGGTGGCGTCGGTAACGAATCCCTGTTCTTGCAGACGCTCCCCAATGCTGATGGCCGTCTCCCCGGGCTCGACGACAAAGGTGCTGGACGTCGGGTCATCGCTGATCGGCTCGTTGATCTCCTCGGCGCGCGACTGGAGATACA
The DNA here is from genome assembly GCA_030598425.1 of Anaerolineae bacterium. GTDB lineage: Bacteria > Chloroflexota > Anaerolineae > 4572-78 > NAK82 > JAUVPY01. The sequence goes on along the minus strand of JAUVPY010000099.1, from coordinate 7,600 downwards.
GGCTCAACACCATGTCTTCTACGCCTTCTGGCTCACGGCCGCCCGGCATCTCATTAAGGGCGATGGTCGTCGCCCCCTGACCTTGGGTTCGGAAGAACCAGATGCCACCGCCCACGATGACGACGATGGCCCCCAGCGCGACCAGGAAGAGAACGAGGCGAAAGACGAAACGAACGATTCTGAGCACAATGTACATGGTGCACCTTCAGGGTTGCCGACTAGTTACTTCCAGCCCGCTGACTCTCCAAATAATCTTGCAAAATCACAGCCGCCGCCGCGGCGTCGATGGGCACGCGGCGCTTGCGACCACTCTGTATCAAGAGATCGTCGGCCGTGACGGTGGAATAGCGTTCGTCGTGGTATTCCAGCGGGACGTCTAGCGTCTCGGCCAGCGCCTGGGCATAGCGCGTCACCCGCCGTGCCTGAGGCCCCACCTCCCCATCCAGCGTCAGCGGCAGCCCAACCACAACTCGCTGGATATCCAACTCCGCCACCAGGCGGCCCACGGCCTCGAAGTCCTTGGCTTTCGAGCGACGCTGGATGACACTGTGAGGCGTGGCCAGCGTGCCGCTTGGGTCGCTGACCGCCACGCCAACGCGCCGCTCGCCCACGTCCAGCGCCAACACCCGCCCCGAGGAGTCAAGAATCGGATCCTGCCTGGCCTCCAAGGCCCCTTGGGGGGACTCATCCTCGCCCATTTCAAATCCCTCAGAAACCAGGTTTTTTGGAAAAACCTGGTTTCTCCGTCTACTGTTCCACCACATCCACCGCAATGCGGAAGGGGAACCAGGGCAGACGCCCCAGCCAATCGGGCTCCACCACAATCTCAGGGTCTCCAGACAGCGGATGCCTCTCGCGCAGTTGAACCAGGGCTTCCTCGATGGAAAGACCGCGTACGTCCTTGCCCACCTGGCGGTCGTCGATCTCGGCCACCGCCTCCCCGGCCGCCCGCATCTGGAAGCTGACGGCCCGATCTTGCACCCCGACCACCTCGCCGGCGACGAACTCCAGGCTTCGCGGGTCCATGTTGTAGCCGGTTGGCACCTGGGATTGCAGCGCAGCCAGCGCCAGTTGGTTGGCGTTCTGCCCGCCGATGGCTGTGCCTCGCACGACGGCCCGCATCTCCATCGTCAGCAGGTCCGTCACCTCACCCTCCAGGTTGGGAGTGTAGAAGGAGTTCAGCGCGATGACGATCAGCGACTCGGGGGGGATGAACTCCTGGTCGGCCAGGCCGGCCAGCAATTGGCTGTAGCCTTCCTGTTGGACTTGCTGCAAGACGATCGCCTCCAGGCGGTCCTTGTCGGCGCGAGTGACCACGCCCGCCGGCGCCACGCTGCCACCGCTGGTCGCCGCTTCGTTGATGGCCGTCACCTGGCGGCCCAGCACCGGGTCGGGGATACGGTTGATCTGGCCGGCGGGCACGTTGCCGATGGGGCCCGGATCGACGGCGATCACCTCGGTCTGGGTGATGGCGTTAAAAGCGGCTGGTACGATAGCGGTCTGCACCGTCATAAAGCGCACCGTCGTGCCGCTCGATGTACTCAGCGTGGTGCTGACCGGGATGGTGATCTCCTGGCTGGTCCGATTGACGAAGCTGACCGTCCCCACTGCCCGGTCGGCTGGCAAATCCTCGGTCGCTGTGGGCGGGATGCGACCCACGTTGCTTAATTCCACCTGGACCAGTCGGGCCGGGATGTCGAGGGCCGTGTAATCAATGCGTTCGGCCTCTGGGTTGGCCCGGACGACCAACTCAGCGCTGATGTCTGCGGTGGCCGGCGACAGTCGTATGCGCCCTTCGGGGTAGATGAACACCACCACCGCCCCGATGCTGACCGCCACCAGCAGCGCCAGGACGAGAAAGCTCAAGGCCAGGACGACCCTCGGAACGCCCCCCTCTGAGCGGGGACGGAAGCCTGGCATGCGTCTGGGGCGTCGCACGTCCTTGAGGGGACGTTCGGGCAGGTCGAGGCTGGTCTCCGCTTCCGCTTCCGCGTCCGCGGTCGGGCGCTGGTAGGTCTGCGTGAGAATCTCGGCCTCGGCTCCATCGTCGGACAGCCAACGCGAGCGCTGCGCCGCCTCCACCGAGCCGAAGGTGACCAAATCCGCCTCGCGGCTCAACTCGATGATCTTGGGATCTCGGGTGACCAGCGCCAACTTGAGCGATTCGTTACGCGCGTGTCGCCCCAGGAGTTTGAGATTGACCAGGCTGCGCAGCTCGTGGTTCTTGGGGGGCACCACCAGCAAGACCCGCTGGGCCTGGGCCCACTCTAACCGGTCTCGAATGACCGGGATGTCGTCGTCTTGTTCCAGGTAGATGATTTGTTCCATGGTCGGGTATGTATCACTCCAGGCAAGTCGCCAGGCTTATCGCGGGCGCCAGCAGGTCGCTCAGGGGATGCGGAGGCACATCCAGCAGGGCCGGTTGACCCGGTGTCCGGGCGCCAAGCCTGGGACCCAGTGCTTCGATTTCCAATGACCGGCGGAAGCTCAGGCCCGACATGGTCTCCAACGCACCCAAAGCCCCCGCCAGGTCGGGCAGCAGGCTCCCCCCGCCGGTGAGATACAGGCGACCCGGCAGCGAACCGGCGTGGCTGGCCTTCAGCAGCTCGTCGGCCGGAGGGCGCGCCGACTCCTCGCCCGCCATCCGGCCCAACCTGGCGGTCAACGCCTCGCGCCAGGCGGCCACCGGCTCGACCAAAGAGCGGGCGACCAGGACGCGATCCCCCTCCGAAAGGGCGCCGTCGGCGTAGGCGCGCTTCAGCGCCTCAGCCTCGTCCAGCGAGCACCGGAAAGCGCCCGCCATATGCTTTGTGAAGTACCTACCTCCCTGCGGCCACCAGGACGTGGCAAGCAGGGCGTCGTGTTGTATCAAGTGCAGGCACGTCCCCTCGGCGCCGACGTCCAGCAGGATCGCCTCGCGCTGGGGCACGACGCCGGCCAACGATTGGGGGGCCGCGATCACGTCCACCAGCCCCAGCTCCAGCCGCTCGGCGACCGCCTCGGCCGCCCGCAACGCCGACGGCCACACGGCCACCCCGAAGGCGGACAGCGAGATCTCCGACCCTTTTAATCCCACCGGGTCGCTGACCTGGTGACCGTCCACCGTTTTCGCCCCGGGGGTGAGCGCCAGCGGTTTCCAGCTTCCGTCGTCGTCGCCCAACAGGGGCAGTCGCTCGCGGGCCAGCCGCTCCACCCGCTCCCACGCGCTCTTCATCTCTCGGGCTTCGATGGGCGTCTTCGGATCGGCGCGCGTCTGGCGCACCGTGAAGCACTCGCCGCGCGTCAGCCGGGCCGGGATGCAGAAGAGCGCCTCGTCGGGCACCACCTTGCTTGGCCCCAGCGTCTCCGTCTGGTCCTCGGCGGCCTCCAACGCGCCTTCGGCGGCCGCGGTCAGGGCGACCACCTCGGCCCGCCCGCCGCCCAGGTCGTGGCCCTCCGCCGGGGCAAAGCCGCAGCCCAACACCCGCGCACCGCCGCGTACTTTACGCACCACCACCGCCTTGACCGTGTCGGTGCCGAAATCGACCAGGCTGAAGTGCCTGGGCCGCGTGCTCGTGCCCTCCGGGAGAGGACGGGACCTGAGACGGACCACCGCGTCGAGTAGCCTTCGCATCACCTCCTATTTTACGCGCCTGGGGTGATTAAGCAAAAACATAGCCCCCGCGCAAGAGCTAATGCCCTCAGAACCGCAGTTGGATGATCTATCACGAATGACACGAATAAACGAATGTCACAAATGTTCTTTATGATAAGGACCGCTCAAGGAGGATCGCCAGATCCTCGTTACTAGCGTCATCCCGCTGCTAGAAGTTGGGATCTGACTACACCGGCACTTGCAACGGCGTTGCAAGTGCCACTGGTGAGCAAACAATAAGCCAGCCGTGAAACCTGACATTGCCAAAACTGTCAATTTAGAAAGAATATTCGTGTCATTCGTACATTCGTGTCATTCGTGATCTTCTTTGAATTTGACGAACTGCGAGGAATCGTGCTATACTTCTTTACGTACATTTCTTGGGCCGCTAGCTCAATTGGCAGAGCAACTGACTCTTAATCAGTAGGTCAAAGGTTCGATTCCTTTGCGGCCCACCTCAAAAGTGGGGTTAAACCCCACTTAATCCTAGTGAAAACATAGACAGAGGGCCTCCATTTTCGGAGGCCCTCTGTCTTGTTACTGCAACGCTACTGCAACCAGCTCGGCTCACTGCAACAGTGCATCCAGTTTGTCAGCCGCTCATTCGTCGGAGAGGGGACCTCCCCCGAATACGCAATACGCGAGTGTATCCAGAAGTACGTTCTGGCATTCCCGGAAGGATATGACACTTAAAGGAAGCGCCATCGAGAAGATCGATAAACCATCCACGTTGCGCTGGCAATCCCGGACGCTGGGAAGCTATCGTGGACGACGGGGAAGAGATCCGGGCCAGCAGCGCCAGCCCGGATGTGGCAATGGCGATCGTGATTGATCGTTACCATCAACAATCAGGAGAGGAATAAGAATGGACCAAGCAATGCCCCTGCAACAATTCGGCATCGCCGATCCCAGCAAGTTCAAGGACACGCCGACCACTGTGATCGGCGGCTTGACCTATGCAAAGGGACCAAGCAATGGCTGGCCTTGCTGGTCGGGGGGTTCTAGGCGTGCGACATTGTGGAATTGCAACGAAGTCCCGGTAGGGGCGTAGTCCCGCCTGCGCTTGGACCCCCCGCTCTGGCCCGGACAGGGCAGGCACAGGCGATACTGGAAAGGGCCTGCCGGTGGAGGTCGGCGACGCCTCCTAGCCGGTCTCGCTGGCAGGTTTTCCAGTAACGACCGCTATTCACCGGCGGCACGAAGACTACCCCAATTGAAGGCTACCTACAATATATGACACTACCTGAAGATGAAACCAAGTTTGCTGGCGTAAGTAGTCTCACAGCAAAACCAACTTTGCTGGCAACACAACCGCAACAAAAAGGCGGGCTTGGGCTGTCCGGTGGAATAGCTTGTTAGCTGGCAATTCTCTTTGCAGGTTTCTAATTTGGAACTTGTTATTGTTCTTCTCTATCGATGAACTTGTTGGGTTCAATAATTCTCTGGGCGTTTTCTATGTCACATAGGTAGAAATAACGGTTTGAAGCATACCAATCATTAGCTGCCGGCCAGATAGTCAAGCACATCTTGGACTGTATAGCTGTGATGGCCCGGTTTGATACATTTGCCGATGGCTGCGAGCCCGTCTCCGGCAGTGACTATCGGTGGTTCGACGTAGCCGTCTTTTCGATGCTGAGGGTAGCCCGCAGTGGCGGATAGATTGTTGCACAGACAGATTTTTTCGGCTATGTCCTCCAGTTTTCCCCCTTTTGCCGGGTATTGCTCTACCGGTTCGGCCGGACAGCGGAGCCCCACCTTCCCATCCGCTCGCTTGTAGAGCTGTCGCAGCATACCAATATCGCACAGCCGGACCCGGTTCTGGTAAATCTCTGGCTCTGACAGGGTTCCTTCCAGTTGGACCACCTTGAAAGGGTAGCCGGTGGGGGAGACAAGGGGATCGGTGCGCACCTTTATCTCTTGCTCGAGGACTTTTCGGATGATGCGGCTTTTGAGTGTTTCATCCATGGCCGATTCGGTGCAATAGCCAAAAGCGGTGCCTACCTGGATACCGGCCGCGCCGGCATCTAGTGCTTGCCGCAGTTTATCTGGGCTGTCGTAGCCGCCGGCCAGCCAAAAGGGCAGACCAAGCTGTTTGATTTTGTTTAAGTCTACCACATCTTTCTCCCCGTAGATCGGTTCGCCCCCTTCATCCAGGCGCAGCGGTCCCCTGGGGGGAGCATTGTGCCCGCCAGCCGTGGGCGCTTCGATGACAAAGCCGTCTATCTTGCCCGTTACCCGTTTGATCAGGGCCTTCGCCAGCACCACCGAGGAGATGATCGGCAGAAAATAAGGGCGGGTCAATCGGCCTACCTTTTCCACGACGCCGGGGAAGATCGTTTGCGGATCAAAGTGAAGGCGATAATCATCCTCCCCGACAGCCTCCTGCATATCGAGCCGGTAACTGACCGCGCGGTGGTCGGCCAGCTTGTCGAGGATGCCAGGAATTTGCACCGGGATGCCGGCTCCCATGATCACGAAATTCACCCCCGCCAGCATCGCCCCGTAAAGAGAGGCCATCGTCGGCATCTGTACCTTCTCCAACAGGTTGAGCCCCACCGCGTTCTGATGCCCCTCCTTCGCTAGAAATACCTCGACGAAGTTGGCAACGACGGTCAGCTCATCGAGCGCTTTAGGTGGGTTGAAGGTCCACATCGGCGCGCGTTTGTAAGGCGGCTGTGGGGTTTTTGGTTCGGGGACATAATATTCATCCAAAATACTCCGGACCGGCTCTTGAAAGGGAAAATGGCCTAACGCCCGGCGCATATGGCCCCCTGTATCCCCACCCATCAATCGCGAAATCATGATCAGGGCGATCCCTGTCCCCGAAACGACCCCCAAATGTCCCTTCATTGACACCGCTCTGGCCAGGTTCCAGTCGGAGATGGCAACGCCCATTCCCCCTTGAATAATCTTTGGTAGTTTCATAAGATTTCGGCGCGGTGGGCGCCTTCACTCCTGTCGATTTTGAGTGGGTCAGTTGTCGGTGAGTAGCCCTACTAAGGACATCAGGAGGGTTGACACACTCGCTTGGTCCGCAGAATGCCCCTCGCGGTTTCCGTTGTGTTCAGTATAGCATAACTATCCCCCGAACTCAATCCCCAATCTAGCTTTAGCTTTATCCCTTTCTATGCCTGAACGTAAGACCCGTTTAGCCCTTTCAACTAGGCAAATTCCCCATACTCTCCGCTTCAATAAGGCGATGTCACCATGAACCCTCTCGACGATCACGAACTCCTCCTCTGGGCGAGCTGGCCTCACCCGCGACGAGGTCCGCCAGACGGTCCGCATCCCCTGGCAACGTATCGACGGGATAGTCTCATATACACGATGAAGCTGCCTAAGTGACTTTCGCAATCGGGGAGGCAATACCACTATCTTCGTTTTCAAAAGGAGCAATGATAATGGACTCGACTTACTTCCTTCGACAACTGGACATCGCCGACCCCTTCCAGTTTCGGGACAAATCCATTACCGTGATCGGCGCCGGGGGGATCGGGGCGGCCACGGTGGTCGCCCTGGCCAAAACCGGCTTCGAGAACATCACCGTCTACGACTTCGACACGATTGAGGAGCACAACCTGCCTAACCAGTTGCTGCCCATCTGGGTCGGCGATCAAGACACGATGGAGTGGGGCAAGGCCACAGCTCTCTTCCACCTGGTCCACGACCTGGCCGACATTGCGATCACGCCGGTTAACGAACGCTACACAGACCAACCCCTGGGCGAGATCGTCATCTCCGCTGTGGACAGTCTCGATGTACGCCGGTCAATCTGGGCTCAAGTTCAGAACAGTATGGACACCCTCTTCTACCTGGACGGGCGAATGGCCATCACCTCAATGGACCTGTACGCCATCGATATGATGGATGAGGAGGCAGTGGCCAGGTACACCGAGAGCCTGACCGGCAAAGCGGAGGAACTGCCTTGTACTGCAAGAGCCACAATGTTCAATTCGTTCATCATCG
>JAUVPY010000112.1 GCA_030598425.1 Anaerolineae bacterium | reverse complement strand
TCAAATCTCAAATGACAAATCTCAAACCTCTGTTTGAAGACGCCAGGCTACAGAAAGTTGCGCATAATGCCAAATATGATGTGACTGTGCTGGCCCAGCATGGCCTGGAGACGCGTGGCCCGATCTTCGATACGATGGTAGCCGCGTGGCTCATCGACCCCAGGCCACCGGGTGGCTATTACGGGCTAAAGAATCTGGCCTGGACCCGGCTGGGCGTGGAAATGACCGAGATCACCGAGTTGATTGGGACCGGCAAGAGCCAAATCACAATGGCCCAGGTGCCGGTCGAGCAGGCCGCTCCCTACGCCTGCGCCGACGTGGACATGACGGCCCGCCTGGTGGAAGGGCTGACGGCGGAGTTGAAGGAACGCGGGTTGTGGTCCCTATTCACCGAAGTGGAGATGCCGCTGGTGCCGGTGTTGACCGATATGGAGCGAGCCGGTATCCGGCTTGACGCGGGGGTGTTGCACGAGATGTCGGAGCACCTGGACGAACGCCTGCGCGAAATTGAACGCGAGATACAAGACTTGGTTGGCTACAATTTCAACGTCAACTCCACCCAGCAACTTTCCGACGCGCTGTTCATCAAGCTGGCGCTTCCGACAGAGGGCCTGAGGAAGACCAAAAGCGGTCACTACTCCACCGCCGCCAACGTGCTGGAGGGGCTGCGCGGCCAGCACGAGGTCGTTGATCTGATGCTGGAACAACGCCAGTTGACCAAGCTGAAGAGCACCTATGTGGACGCCTTGCCGCAGTTGGTCAACCCGCACACAGGACGGATCCACACCTCGTTCAACCAAACCGGGGCAGTAACCGGGCGCATTTCCAGCAGCAATCCCAACCTACAGAACATCCCCATCCGGACCGAGCTGGGCCGCGCGGTGCGGCGCGCCTTCGTAGCCGACGAGGGCTGGAAGCTGGTCGCCGCCGACTACTCGCAGGTGGAACTGCGGGTGATGGCCCACATCGCCGAGGACCCGGGTCTGATGGGAGCCTTTGAACGCGGGGAGGACATCCACGCCGCCACAGCCGCCGCCGTGCAGGGGGTGCCCCTGGCCGAGGTCAGCAAAGATCAGCGCCGCATCGCCAAGAGCGTCAACTTTGGTTTGAGCTACGGCCAGTCAGCCTTTGGTCTGGCCCAGCAGACGGGGATGAGCCGGGAGGAAGCGGCCCAGTTTATCAAGACTTACTTTGAGAAATACCCGGGCGTACGCGAGTATATCGATCGTACCAAACGCCAGGCAGCCGAGCAGGGCTACGTCGAAACCCTACTGGGCCGGCGACGCTACTTCCACAACCTGGCCGCAATGCGTGGTCCGGAGCGAGGACGCGCTGAGCGTGAGGCCATCAATATGCCCATCCAGGGAACCGCCGCCGACATCCTCAAGATTGCGATGAAGCGTCTGCACCAGGCACTGCGTGAGCGAGGGCTGCGTTCCCGCATGTTGCTGCAAGTTCACGACGAGTTGGTATTGGAAGCCCCCGACGACGAGATTGAAGTCGTCGTACCGCTGGTGCGGGAGGTCATGAGCGGCGCTTTCGAGCTATCTGTGCCCCTCAAAGTAGACGTTGAAGTCGGGCAGAATTGGCTAGAAATGGAAGGAAGATAGATGAAGCGCGACGACATCATTCAACTCATCGAACGTGCCATCAAAAAAGCACAAAAGAAGGGCGACCTGCCCAAGTTCGACCCGCCCGAGGTGGTCTTGGAGCGACCTAAGGATGAGGGCCACGGCGATTACGCCACGCCTGTCTGCTTGAGCATGGCACGCCTGGCTCGTATGGCCCCGATTCAGATCGCAGAGAAAGTGGTCGCCCGTATGGAGCACGCGGATTACATCGGCTCGGTGGAGATTGCCCATCCTGGCTTTATCAACATCAACCTCTCGGACGCGTGGGTGGCGCAGCAGGTAGAAGACATTCTGGAACAGGGCCAGAGTTTTGGCCACGTGGACATGGGCCAGGGGCGGCGGGCTCAGGTGGAGTACATCAGCGCCAACCCGACCGGTCCGCTGCCCTTTGGTTCTGGACGCAACGCCGTGTTGGGAGACACCCTGGCCAATCTGCTGGCCGCCGCCGGCTGGCAAGTGCAGCGCGAGTACTACGTGAACGACACCGGCAACCAGATGGAAGTCTTTGCCGCCAGCCTCTATGCCCGCTACGCCCAGGCTCTAGGCCACGACGAGCCCCTGCCTGAGAACGGCTATCCGGGCCACTACCTGGTCGAGATGGGCGAGGCCGTCGCCACCCAATTCGGTGACCGGTTCTTGAGTATGGACCGAGACGAGGCGCTAAAGGCTCTGCAGACCGAGGGTCTCAAGCGCACGCTGGTCGGAATCAGGGCCGATGCGGAGGCACTGGGCATCCATTTTGACCAGTGGAAGTCAGAGCAGAGCTTGTACGACGACGGCGCGTATGGAGCCGTGTTCAACCAGCTCAGCGCCGATGGCTGGCTGACTCACCGTGAAGGGGCCATATGGTTTAAGGGTGATCGCGAAAGCGAGCCAAGCACAGACACAGAGGATAAAGAACAGGAGCGAGAAAGACAGGAGGACAAGGAAAACGTCGTCGTCCGCTCCGACGGTCGGCCAACGTACCTCGCCTCCGACATGGCCTACGTGTGGGATAAGTTGGCCAGGCGAGGCTTCGACTGGGCTATATACGTGTGGGGCGCTGACCATCACGGCCACGTGCCGCGCGTAAAAGCGGTCGCCCGCGCCTTGGGCCTGGACGCCGATCGGGTAACGATCTTACTCTATCAGCTCGTCACCCTCAAGCGCGGTGGGAAATTGGTGCGTATGGGCAAACGCACCGGTGAGATGATCACTCTGCGCGAGGTGATTGAGGAGATCGGCGCCGACGCGACGCGTTTCATGCTGCTCACCCGGTCAGCCGACAGTCAAATGGAACTCGACCTGACCTTAGCCGTTCAGCAATCCAGCGAAAACCCGGTCTATTACGTGCAATACGGCCACGCCCGTATCGCCAGTATCTTCCGCTATGCCCAGGAACAGGGCGTGTCGTTGGAAGGGGGGGACGTGAGTCTGTTGACGCACCCGGCTGAGCAGGAACTCATCCGACAGATGCTGCGCCTGCCTGAAATTGTGGCTCTTTGTGCCGATACCTTGGGATCACACCACCTCACTCAATATGCGCAGAGGTTGGCCTCGGCCTTCCATTCGTTTTACAAAGAGTGCCGCGTAGTTTCCAGCGATCCGGCCCACGCCGAGCTGGGCAAAGCCCGCCTCAAGTTGGTGTTGGCCGCCAAAACCGTCCTGGCGAACACGTTGCACCTTATAGGCGTATCTGCACCGGAGTCGATGTGAGGAGACATTAAGAACCGGGGACAACGGCCGCAAACCTGCAAAATGAGAAGGGTGTCGGTGGGGGGAACCGGCACCCTTCTCTAACAAGGAGGCAGAAAGACCGACTGACAGGCTGGGGGGAGTCTGCCAGCCGGTCAATGCCAGAACCTATCGAATTGTGCAGCCTTTCACATTTCGAGTGTACACCTAAATGGGTGGTTTGTCAAATTTGGATGTCTGTATTGTGAAGCGTTTCATTTTATCAGGGGAGGATAGTAATGTTTCACGGTGGTGGTTGGTGGTCATATATTCGATACGATGAAGAGAAGGATCGGCCGCACGTCGACCGCGCCCTGCTCTTGCGGGTGATTTGGACGGCACGGCCTTATTGGGGGCAGGCACTGCTCATGCTGGCCGCTATTCTGGTAGTGTCTCTGCTGGGTCTCATCCCGCCGTTGCTCGTCCGTGAGTTGATCGACGTCGCGCTGCCCGAGGGGAATGTGGCCCTGCTCAACCGGTTGGCGCTGGCTATGATTGCGGTTTCCCTGCTCAGCGGGTTTATCGGCGTTGGTCAGCGCTATCTTGGCGCACACATCGGCGAGGGCCTCATCGCAACCTTGCGTCAGTCTCTCTACGCCCATATGCAGCGAATGAGCCTGCGTTTCTTTACTCACACCAAGACCGGCGAGTTGATGAGCCGCCTGAACAACGATGTGGTAGGCGCCCAGCGGGCCGTGACCGGCACTTTCATAGACATCATCACCAACCTCGTGACCCTGGTTACCACCTTGGCCATTATGTTCTCATTGGAATGGCGGTTGACTCTTTTGAGCATTATCATTTTTCCCCTCTTCGTTCTGCCAGCCCGCCGCGTGGGGCGCGTGCTGCGTCAGATTGTTCGCGAGGCTATGGAGAAAAACGCGGCGATGAACGCCATGATGAACGAGACCCTCAATGTGAGCGGTGCGCTGCTAACCAAGCTGTTTGGTCGCCAGGGCGACGAGGTGTCCAAATTCACCCGGATCAGCAAGGAGGTACAGGAAATAGGTGTCCGGCGCGCCGTCGTAGGACGTTGGTTTTTCCTCAGCTTGAGTCTGGCCAGCGCAATCGGCACGGCGTTGGTCTTCTGGGCCGGCGGACGTTTGGTCATCGCGGGTGTCTTCACCATCGGTACCATCGTCGCCTTCACCGCCTACCTGGCCCAACTGTATGGGCCGATGGCCTCACTGACCAACGCCCCGGTCGAATTCGCCCAATCGCTGGTCAGCTTCGAGCGGGTGTTCGAGATATTGGACCTACCGGTGGAAATTGAAGACGCGCCCGACGCGGTCACCTTGGACCGAATAGAGGGACACGTCCGATTTGAGGAAGTCTCTTTTAGCTACACGGCGGCCGACGAAACCGGGGCCTTCTTGCCCGGTGTGACCACCCATGCCGTCTCTGAGGATGGCAAGGACGGCCAGGAGGACGGTTCCTCCGAGGACGACAGGAGCCTCTTTTGGGTGACCCGCGCCGCCGACCGTCAGTGGGCAGTGCGCGACGTGGGCTTCGAGATCAAGCCGGGCCAGTTAGCAGCGCTGGTCGGACCCAGCGGGTCAGGCAAGACGAGCATCACTTATCTGCTCCCCCGCCTGTACGACCCGACCGAAGGGCGCATCACTTTCGATGGCCACGATCTGCGCCAGGTGACGATGGCTTCACTCACACAACAGATCGGAATGGTCACCCAGGAAACATATCTCTTTCACGACACGATCCGCACCAACTTGCTGTATGCCAAGCCAGACGCCACCCAGGCGGAGATCGAAGCCGCCTGCCGCGCCGCCAATATCCACGATTTTATCGCAGGCCTACCCGACGGCTATGAGACTGTGGCTGGCGAGCGAGGCTACCGACTGAGCGGCGGCGAAAAGCAGCGGGTGGCCATCGCCCGCGTCATCCTCAAGGACCCGCGCATCTTGGTGCTGGACGAGGCAACCTCTGCCCTTGATTCTCAGAGCGAGGCACTCATCCAGGCCGCTCTGGAGCGGGTGATGCAGGACCGTACCAGCCTGGTCATCGCGCACCGGCTGAGTACCATCCTGGCCGCTGACGTCATCCTGGTCATGGACGACGGCCAGTTGCTAGAACAAGGTACCCACGCCGAGCTGCTGGCCCAGGGCGGGTTGTACGCCGATTTGTATAACACCCAGTTCAGAAGAGAAAAGCTCTCCGTGGTCGCCGAGGACGGATGACGGAAGGTAGAGCTAGTCGTTTTCCAGAGGGGCCAGGTCATCCAAGATAACGACGTCAAGCGTGGGATCCAAGCGCGCTAGCTTATGATCGTTGGTCATCCACGCCGTCGCGTCCAGCAGCAAGGCTGTGGCGACCTGCAAGGCATCGGCAGGTCGGAGCCCATAACCAGCCCGTAGTTGCGCTGCTCGACGGGCCACGTCGCGGGTCACGTCGACCAGCGTCAAGTTCGGGAAGTGGACTAACAAGGCTTCATACTCGCGGGCCACAGCCGGTCGCCCCAATTGCCACGGGCGGACGGTCAGTTCCATCAGCGTGACCGTGGAGGTTATGGCGTTCCATCGACCAGCCTGTACGCCAGTCAGCACTTCCTGGGTCAAATGCCGGTAGCGAGGATGTGCCTCAAGGTGATATATAAAGATAGACGTGTCCAAGCCGATAACTGTGTGATCCGCTAATCGCTCGCTGATGGATCCCACGCATCTCGCTCCTCGTTGAGGTACCTGGTTGTATCCAGACCTTCCCAAACCTCCCGGTGCAGGCCGGCCATATGTGCCACATAGTCTTCGGGTTGGGGAATCAGAATCAACAACCCATCCTGAATGTCCACCAACAGCCGATCGCCAGCTTGGATATTCAAACGACGGCGAGCGATGCTGGGTATTGCTACCTGGTAACGGCCACTGACTTTTACGCTCACAGGCTCAGCCATACCAAACCTCCCACAAAGCAATTTCCGGTTTCTGCTTAGCATTGTAGCACAAGAATGTGGAATCGGCAAAGTGATGCGATTTCTATCCCTCAACATTGAAGCCCCTGCAAAGGCAGGGGCTTCTTGATGGGAAGAGGGGGAGATCAGGAATTACGTGGTCTCGGTTACTTCGAGATATAGCTTATGGCGCCCAGTCGATGCTTTCCTCAAGCCAACCGTTCGAGTTTTGCACGTCCACCTGGACCACTCCGTCTATCGAGCCGCCTAACTCGAAGAGAAGGCGTTGATTGCGACCGTTGGCGTCCATCGCCCACAGCGCCCATTCGCCGCTTCGCTCAGAGACAAATGCGATCGTTTCGCCATCGGGCGACCATATCGGCAGGCCATCGGCGGCCGGATCAGTGGTCAATTGCTTCCGCCCCGACCCGTCAACCCCTATGACGTATATGTCCCAATTCTCATCGTGGTCCTGAGACATAAACGCGATGGTTTTCCCATCAGGAGAGACAGCCGGGTTGGTGTCGCTGAGATCTTCGGTGAGTTGCTCGGGCGAGCTGCCGTCGATATTGATTTTGTACAGGCCGCACAGCTCCCCCAAACATGCCTTATACACTAGACTCTCGCCGTCGGGTGTCCAGGCCGGCGCCTCACCCTGAACAGGAAAAGCTTCGCGGCGCAGCACCTCGTACTCCTTGCCAACGGTGCGATAGATGGCGAATTCCTCGCCTCCCTCTCGCGACTGGAAGAGGAAGCTCTGGTCATCGGGAGAAAAGGCAGGTCTGGCGGCTTCGACAAAGGCATCAAACTGCCATTCGTTGCCACCTTCAATCCCTCGCTCGATGAGGCCCCGGTTTTGAGCCCAGGAACGGAAAGCGATGCGTTCGCCATCGGAGTTGAGGGTCGGCTGGCTGGCTTCTGCGGCCACCAGCGTCCGGTCGCTGCCGTCGAGCTTGGCGGAATAGACGTTATACGTGCCGGCCTCCGCATCGTAGACGGGGAAGACGATCACGCCCTTTAGCATCGCAGGTTCGGGCTCTGCTTCTTCCGGAACCGGGGTATCCGTCGGGGCCCCCAGGGTCGGGGGTGACGTGGGTGCGAGTGTACCGGTAGGCGGTTTGGAGGTGGGCGCGACGGTGGGTGTGTTGGGGGCGCCTGTTACGAATTCAACCGGCTCCCCCG
>JAUVPY010000368.1 GCA_030598425.1 Anaerolineae bacterium | reverse complement strand
CAACAATTGGCTGATGGAGCAAGGGCTGATGCGGATCAGGCCGGGGTTACGGCCTCGCTTGAAGGAAAGCCTTTTCCATCTGGGCTTCGCCCCGATGAACGTTTACGACACGCTTATGCGACTGGGGCTTGGCGCGCTGAAACGAGAGGTGGTGCGTGGACAGGGACAAGGGCTGCTCAAGACCCTATTCCTCTCGTTTGAAGACGTGGATTGGAGCCAGACCCGGGCCTACTCGCTGGGCAACGTGGGTCAGATTTATGTCAACTTAGCGGGTCGTGAGCCGCTGGGCTGCGTGCAGCCCGGGGCGGAGTATGAACGGGTCCGGGAAAACATCATCGCCCGGCTCTGGGAACTGCGCGACCCGGAGACGGGCGAGGGCGTTGTCGAGGCGGTGTATCGACGCGAGGAAATCTACAGCGGTGACCAGTTGGAGCACGCGCCCGACATCCTCTTCCTCCCCCGCCGCCTGGAGTACTTCGGGTTTGGCGAATACGAGTTTGGCAGCCATAAGATCATCGAGGCCATGAAGCGGGGCATCTCCGGGACGCATCGTATGGACGGGGTTTTCCTGGCATACGGTGGGCCGGTTCAACCTGGGGTTGTGTTTGAGGACGCCGAAATCGTTGACCTGGCACCAACCATTCTCCACCTGATGGGCGAACCCGTTCCCGAACACATGGACGGTGTTGTCCTACAGGAGATGCTGCGTGGCCCCGTCGTACCTGCGCAACGCTCCGGCCAGCCTGACGAGTGGAAAAACCAGCCCAGCGGTGACAACGGAGGGCTTACCGAGGAAGAAAAACAGGCTCTTACCGACCGGCTGCGTAGCCTGGGATACGTGGGTTGAGAGCAAATGAGCGGAAAGTTACAGAGGGTAAACGCCTTCACCGTCGATCTGGAAGACTGGTTTCAAGGGTTGACGAGTACCAATCCGCAGGTCGATAAGTGGCAATCCTTTGAGAGCCGGGTTGTCTCAGCCACCCAATCGCTCCTGGATCTACTGCGTTCCTACCAGGTGCAAGCTACCTTCTTCGTGCTGGGCTACGTCGCCGATCAATTTCCGGCTCTGATCGAAGCTATACGAGCTGACGGCCACGAAATTGGAGTACACGGGTATTACCACCGTTTTGTATCACGCTCGACGCCAGACGAGTTCGCCCGGGACCTGGAGCGGAGCATCCAGGCGGTTAAACGCATCAGCGGTGAGACGCCGCTGGGATATCGAGCGCCCTATTTCTCCATCAACGGGGGCACGCCGTGGGTTTTTGACATTCTGCAGGCACAGGGACTGCGCTACGACAGCAGCGTTTTCCCGGCGCGTAGCACACTGTACGGCTTCCCGGAAGCGCCACGCTTTCCCCATCCTGTGAACGGGCATTCCCTGATGGAGTTCCCCCTCAGCACCGTGCGCTTGGGCGGCATCAATTGGCCAATTGCGGGGGGATTCTATCTGCGCACGTTGCCGTACAGCTTTGTCCACCGGGGTATCTCTCGGCTCAACCGCCAAGGTCAACCGGCTATATTATACATACACCCCTGGGAGCTAGACCTCGGCCAGCGCTACAACCGGGTCACGCTCCGTGAGAGGATAACGCATTATCACGGACGGCGGCGACTGGAGGGGAAGCTGCACCGATTGCTCACGGATTTTCGCTTTGGCCCACTTTGTAGCCTGCTTTCGGAGTACGAAGATTGATCGCGATTACTGAGCTCACAGACCAAGACCGCATAAACTGGGATGGCTACGTCCAGACCGCGGCCTACGGGCTGCCCCACCATCTTTCAGGCTGGCGCCAGGTCCTCCATAAGACCCATGGGTATGAGACACCCTTTTTGATGGCTCGGGCCGGCGAGCGCGTCGTGGGCGTGCTGCCCATCTTCCTGGTACACAGTTTTCTGGTAGGCAATACAGCGATGACAATGCCCGGCGGGCTATGCGCTGAAAGCGAAGAAGTCGCTGCGCAGCTCATCGCTTGTGGAGAAGACATCGCGCGCCAGGCCAAAGCGAAACGCTTCCTCCTCCAAGACACACGTCGGGCCTGGTCTGGCGACCTGCACACAACTAGCGACCACGTCCACTGGATCGTGGATGTGAGGACGGACCCGGACGAGCTATGGAAAGGGCTGGGCGGAAACATACGCCGCCAGGTTCGCATCGCGCGTCGCAACGGGCTGACTGCTGAGATCGACCGCACCGGGACGTGTCTCGGAGAGTTCTACGACGTGTTCAGTCGTTGTACGCACCAATTCGGCACGCCAGTCTTCGGACGGGATTTCCTGGAACACATCATCGAAACGTTCCCCATGGGTTTCAACATCGCCCTCGTGCGCAAAGAGGGACAGCCCATTGGTGGCTATTTCCAGCTACAGATGGGCCATACCGTTTACGGCATGTGGGGCGCCACCTTGCGCGAGTATTTTAAGGAACGACCGGTATATCTGGCCTACTGGGAAATGCTGAGCGACGCATGCGAAAACGGCTATCACTTCCTGGATATGGGGCGCAGCCCGGCTGGCTCAAACGCGTCGAAGTACAAGGGTCAATGGGGCGGCGCCTCCAAGCCCATCTACCAACAGGTCGCCAGCCTAACGAAGCCTCACGCCGCCGCCGGCGAGGTAAATGGGATGCAAGGTAACGGCAGGTCCCAACTGTTTATGCGGCTCTGGCCCAAGCTACCGTTGCCGGCCGTTCAATACCTGGGGCCAAAGTTGCGCCGGCACGTGCCATTCGCATAATAGTGGATGTGAAACGTGATGCTGAAACACAAAGCGCGCGTAATGGTGTAGAGTGAAACGTGATGCGTGAAGCACAAAGCGCGCGTAATGGTGTAGAGTAAGACGTGATGAGTGAAGCAAAAAGCGTTCGAATTCAGCGGCTGCTACCCTCTGCGAATATGACGCTCAGGTGGGCTGACCTTCTCATTCCCGCCAGTCTGATTGTGGCGTGGTTCCTGGTCATTATCGGGATTGCCCCCTATCTGCCCCTCCAAATGGCGAGCTGGTTGACCTTTGTAGCCCTGTTGATCACCCCTGGCTACCTGTTGGCTGATCTCATCACCTGGCGAATGGACATCGACTGGGTAGAACGGCTGGCGCTGGCTTTCCCGCTCGGTGTGGCCATCTTGGCAGTGCCTGGCATCGCGTCGCTGCTGTTACACGTGACCATCACCGAATTGACGACGGCGTGGAAGATCTCGACGGCCTTATTGTTGTTTGTCTGGCTGTTGCACCTCATATGGGTACGTACGCTCAATAGGTTGTTCGTTCTAAGAGCGCGCCAGGCGCCGCGTACGCCGTGGGCCCTAGACGAGATCATTATGTTGATCGTGCTCGCGGTCGCGTTCGTAGCCGTCATTCCGACACTATCGCTCTACAAAATCGACGGCGATGCTTACGCCGTCAATTCGTTCGCAGCCGACGCGCTGGCCGGCCTACCGCTGAACGCCACCGAGCCACTCTTCGGCACTGGGCTGGGGACCATTGTCCGCATGGTCTTAAACCAAACCCTGCCGATGTTCTACCTGTGGTTTCACCTGGCGGGCATAGATCCCATCACTCACACGGCCGCCGCCTCTCGCGCTATGATCGCGCTGTGGGCCATTATGGCGTCGTACACGTTGGGGAAATCGGCCGGAGGCGGAAGCCGTCGCTTTGGACTTCTCACCGCCTCCATACAATTTCTGATCTATTTGGCGGCCCCGTTTGTACGCGGCGATAACGTGAGCCTTTTCTTCTTTGAACGCGTCAACGCCGACAAATTCATGGTACCGGTTACCATGCTGCCGGTGGTCTTTGCCTTCTCAATTCGATATGTGCGCATCGGACGCTTTGAGGCCTGGCTGGCTGCGGCGGTGGCTACATTTGCTGTCTCAACCATCCATCCCCTGGTGGCGGCTATGCTGGCCCTGAGCGTGGGTGCCTTCGGTGGATTACACCT
>JAUVPY010000288.1 GCA_030598425.1 Anaerolineae bacterium | reverse complement strand
GTCGAGCCAACCTTCGATCAAATCGCGGGCTCGGCGCCCCTTGATCAGCCCAGCTTTGGGAGGCAGGTTGATGTCCCAATTGCGGAAGGTATTATGATCCTTCAACTTGTGGGCGAATTCGACCAGCTCCTGATCCGACCAGCCAGCAGCGATCAGGGCACCGAAGAGGGCACCACCACTGGAACCGGCGATCATGTCTATGGGAATACCAGCCTGACTCAACACCCGCATCACGCCGATGTGGGCAATGGTCCGGCTACCGCCGCTCGACAACGCCAACCCCACCGTGCGACCCGTCAGCCGACGGGCAACGCGCTGGACCGACTCGAGAGAGCCGTCACATCTAAGCAGGCGATCGGCCGGGATGGCGTCTTGTATCCAGTCAGGAGCGGTGCCGAAATTCACGACGTAATTCGACAAGCTGAGAGCCTGTTGTGCCGTTGCGGAATGATGCCTGGGGAGGATTAACAGCACGTGGTCGAAGTTGTCCATTTGACTGGGCAGGTCTTTAGTCAGCGCCTCTTCGGTCAGCCCGGTCTCTATGATCTCCACGCCTGCCTTGGAGGTGATCACGTCCCTAAAGGTATAACTACCCACGGGGGGTGAGGAACCGATCAGCGGCAGGACGCCTAAGTCACCCTCCATGTTGTTAGCCAAGGCCAGCACTAGCTCATACCAACAATCGCCCCACACGCTGGTGACCGGTGTTTTCTTAGACGACACCTGGTGGCTGGTCGCGACCAGACGGTGACCCAGTTCACGCGTGAAGTGTAGGTGAATCGATGGCTGTTCAGCCAACAGTTCGTCGAGGTCTTGCTTGCGGAGCACCCATAAATCGGCGTCGATGACGACCTTGACGGTCGCTGACCGGGGCCGGCCCAGCAAAGGGGCAAGCTCGCCCACAAAACTGCCCGGGCCGATGTAGGCTTGCGTCTGATCGACGGCGTTATCCTCGTCGGCGTCTTCTACGGTCGTAATCACCTGAAGTAACCCGGACTCGACCAGGTACACAGAATCGTCGGCTTCTCCCTGGCGGATGATAACCTCCCCCTGGGGAAAACGCTTCCGTTTCAAGCGAGTCGCGATGGACTTCAAGTTTTCGTCCGGCATTTCACGAAAAAGCGGGATGTTGCGTAATTGACGCTCCAACACGACGCCAGTCCTTGGACTGGTACCATAACAGCGCAGATGGGAGGATGGAAAGGTTCGATGCGCTCGGCCCAAATTACACTGAATCCATCATCATTATAGCCAATTTTCAGTAGCCTGTCAGCGGGCCGATGGTCCTACACCAAATCTCAAGTCTCAAATGGCAAATATCAAATGGCAAACTGTCGGTGCTCGAGAAACTACTTAGAGATTCGACGTTCGATGTTTGTCATTTGACATTTGGGATTTGGGATTTGATGCTTGTCATTTGAGATTTGAGATTTGGGATTTGCCATTTGAGATTTGTGCCAGGGCCCAGGCGGCGTGCTCGCGAATTATCGGCTCGTGATCCGCAAGGGCGCGGCGGAGGGCGGGGATGGCTTGAGGGTCTCCCCAGTTGCCCAGCGCAACGGCTACATTGCGCAGCAGACCCCGTCGTTTGGCACGCCAAAGAGGGGTTCGCCTGAAATGGGTGCGAAACTCATCGTCGCTCAGGCTGATCAAGTCCAATAACTTGGGTGCGACTTTGTCGGGGTCATAATCAAGGAATTCCAGGCGAGTGGGTCGGGAAAAGCGACGGGGCCACGGGCAAGCCGACTGGCACACGTCGCAACCGAAAATCCAGTTGCCAATCAGAGGGCGCAGGTCGAGGCGAATAGAGCCTTTTAGCTCGATGGTCAGGTAGGAAATGCAGCGATTACTGTCAAGGATATAAGGAGCGGGGAAAGCACGGGTAGGACACGTCTCAAGACATCGAGTGCAAGCACCGCACGTGCCAACCCGATGGGTACCTGTTGGGGACGTCTCCAGGCCGTAATCCTCGCCCGCATTGGCCACTGGTCTCTGACGAGCTTCGAAGCCAATACTGGCCCCGGAGTCGGACGCTGGCTCGTCGTAATCCAGCTCCAGATCCACCAGTATCTCACCCAAAAACAGGTACGATCCCATTGTGGGGTTGATAAGGCAAGTGTTCTTGCCAATAAACCCCAGGCCGGCCTCAGCCGCAAAATCACGTTCCAGCACGGGACCAGTATCCACGTACAGGCGGCTTTGCACCTCGCGTCGGGTCTCACCAGCGATGAACTCAGCCAACTGGCGCAGACGAGGCGTCATCACCTCGTGATAGTCCATTCCCCAGGCGTAACGGGCAATCCGACCCCGTGACGGATCGTTCCACAGGTCAGCAGGTGGGTTGGCAACGAAATACGACAGCCCGACTACAATCACCGAGCGGGCGCCCGGCACTACCTGGCGTGGGTCTTGCCGGCGCGCCACATCACGGGCCATATAGCCCATCGTGGCCGCATAACCAGAATCTACCCACGAAGCGTAGGCGTCAGCGTGAGGCGCTCGCTTGGCGGGGGCAACCCCGATGAGGTCAAAGCCCAATCCGTATGCTTTTTCTTTGATAACCTCCGTCTGAGCCAACAGCTACCGTCTGCCGTGCCGCACTCTAACGTACGAAACGTTTCAGCAGGTCCTCGATCGAGAGGTCGGTGCCTGCTCTATCCCGTACCTGATCCACGCGAGCGTGATGAGACGCCCGCTCCTCCTGGTAGAAGACACCTAAATGCTGAACGTCCGTCTGCAAAGCTAGTTCCATGGCCGCGACCCGGTCGGCAGGATCGTGTTCCTCGGGGATCGGGACAGTGATATCTTTGAAGCGGGCATAGGTGTCATAGAACGTGACGCAAGGGCTGATCACCTGGATGAAGGCAAATCCGGGATGCTGGATGCCCCGTTTTATAAGCTCAGTCAAATCGCGCGGCTGGGATGAAAACCCGCGCGCCGCGAACGTCGCGCCATAGGAAAGCACCATTGCGATAGGATTGAGCGGAATATCGTACGTGCCGTAAGGGGAAGCCTTCCTCTCCATACCCACCGGGCTGGTGGGAGACGGCTGGCCTTTTGTCAAACCATAGATCTCATTGTCCATCACGACGTAGGTGATATCTACGTTACGGCGAACTGCGTGAGGCAGATGCCCGGCGCCGATGCTAAAAGCATCGCCGTCGCCACCGACCGCGAAGACGGTCAACTCAGGGTTGGCCATTTTGATGCCGGTTGCCAGGGGCAGCACCCGGCCGTGGACGCCGTGGAAACCATACGCGTTAACAAACGCCGGAAAACGGCCAGAGCAACCGATGCCCGAGGCGATGGCCACGTGGGCCGGATCAAGCTTGAGATCGGTCAAGGCCTTGAGCATAGAATTGAGCACGCCAAAGTCACCACAACCTGGACACCATATGGGCTTTACGTCACTCTTCAGGTCCTTTACTTTGAGCGATTCTGTCAGTGTTATCATATTTACCTCTCTGTTATCTCCGTACCTCCACTGGGTCCTAGTCAAGGCTGGCACGCTCGGTAAGCAAGTGGGCCACCTCTACGATCCTTTCGAAGATCTCAACTGGCCTGAAAGGCAGCCCTTCGTACTTGGTCAGGGAAACCACCTCAATGCTATCGCGAATCAACTCATGACTGTAACGGTGCTCAATGACCCGGGCGAATTGGCCGCGCTGGTTCAACTCAGGGATGATAATCGCCCTTCGCCCTCGCATGAAGCGCTTAATCCGCAGATCGGGCATCGGTAGCAGAACTTTAGGGAACAGAGCAGCTACCTTGTAGCCGGCCCCTTGCGCACGAGCCATCGCCTCTTGTACCGGCCCAAGCGAGCTGCCCCAGCCCATAATGGCAATGGCCGCCTCTTCATCGCCCCACTCCTCGACCACGTTCGACCACAGTGTGAGCTGCTGACGGGCGATATCAACCTTGCGGCGCCGCTTGTCCATCATGGCTGAGTGCATCTCAGGCGTGTAGTTCGGATTTCCCTTCTCGTTGTGTTCCAACCCTTCAGCCGTGTAGTGTCCCCCCTTCATACCGGGAATGGTCATCGGCGACACACCGGTCTCAGTAAGCCTGTATCGCTGGTACCCCTCGCCCCCATCCGGATCGGCCAGCTCACGGCCCAGGAGCTCAATTTCGTCCAACCGAAAAGGGTCGCAGCTCTCGACGCGGGGGGCCAGAGCCTGGTCGCTGAGCACAATGACCGGCATCTGGTAACGCTCGGCCAAGTTGAAGGCGTTGATTATCTGATAGAAGCAATCTTCTACCGAACTGGGAGCAAGGACAAATCGCGGCGGGTCGTCGTTGCCAGCATATAGCGCCAGATACAGGTCGCCCTGTGCCGTTTTGGTCGGCATGCCAGTGGCGGGTCCAGCGCGTTGCACACCCACTACCACGATGGGGATCTCGGTCATACTAGCCAACCCCAGGGCCTCGACCATCAGCGACAGGCCAGGGCCGGAGGTAGCCGTCATAGCGCGGACACCGGCGAAGGAGGCGCCGATGGTCATATTAATGGCGGCAATCTCATCTTCAGCTTGTATTACCACGCCCCCTACTTTGGGCAACTCCTTGGCCAGGAACTCCATGATGTCAGTCGCCGGAGTGATGGGATAGCCAGCGTAAACGCGGCAGCCAGCGGCAATGGCCCCCAACGCCAGCGCCTGGTTTCCAGTCATCACCAGGCCTT
>JAUVPY010000425.1 GCA_030598425.1 Anaerolineae bacterium | reverse complement strand
GATATTGTCGTTCTAGATCGTCTATGATCTCGTTGATGGTGCCACCGCTGACTTGCGCCTTTGACTGGCCGGCGGTGTAGCGTCGAAGCGAACTGGGTACAAACACTGTAGTCATCGGTTTCTTCTCCTTTCGTTACATCCTATCGGCTGGACCGGTGAGCCCCCCGTTGGGTGTTGTTAGCTGTAACAGCGGTAAAATGAACCGCGAAGACGCAAATAACGCCAAGTTTTCTTTATTCTCCCCTCGTTTTCTTAGCGACCTTGGTGTCTTGGCGGTTAAAAGCAACGCTCAACCACGCAACAACACTCAAGAGGGGGACTATCGCTGGACCGAATAGAAACAGAAAAACTCATCGAAAGACGATGAGTCTCAAACTGGCGATTAGGTCGAGGAAAGGTGTCTCAATCTGCCTCGACGTTGGCGGCATAGATTTGGGCTAGACGCAGCCATTAAGGGCTTGAGGGCCTCATCGTCGTGAAACGCGGCGAGGCGGGTGACCGTAACCACAGACCCTCTGCCCCGAAGGCGTGGCTACCGTCCCCGCTCGATACAAACGCACTTGAGTGCAATCAGTTGACAAGCCATTAAGTCTATCTCCCGATCGGCAGGGAGTCCATCATGTTTAGGACGCTTCATAAAGATCAACCCTTACTCGTCGAAGAGAAAAGTGGATTCCTGGTAATAACGGATCTCTCGACAAGCTAGCTTCTGTTTGCTCCAGTTGCGCAGCCACTCGTTCTTTTCCTCGGTGGTGCGCCTTTCATCCATCAATAGCGACAGCGGCAGATTTACCCGTAGGGCGCGACCGTGAATGATGTGGCGGGTAATGCCGGTGGGTAACTTGTATCCGTCGTCGGCCAGATGCGTAATCTCTTCCGGCACGTAGCTCGGGAAACGGATAAGTGCTGTCACATTGTCATATAGGTTAAGCAGATCAGTTATGCGATCGCTCTTGACCCGGTGAAAGACCGACCGGCCGTTGTAGACCGATATTACCCGTCGCAACAGCTCTGTTTCAGGCCCCAAGGAACCCGATCCGCGCAAGACAAATACGCTGCCATCGGGTTCAGTGATCGAGGCCGCGATCTCACGACGTGCGAGTTGCCTACGCGCGTCATCCCGGGTGGCCGGTTCCAAGTCTAAACCGACATCAACCAGGGTTTGGGTGAACGCTTGATGGGGGATACCGGTCACCAAATGTCCCCACGTGTCGAGTTCCACCTCGCCATAGTCAACGGCCTGAACCAAATGATGCGGAGCTTTTAGTTTCCACAAGGCAGTGGTGCGATTGGCGCCGTCCAGAATCACGTGTCGGCCCTGGCAACCTGGCAGACAGCCAATGGGTGCGGCGACGGGTGGGTTCTTAAGAAATCCATCGACCTGGAGCCGGTCGACCAGCGGCTCGACCCTGCGTGTATCAACTTCTTCGTGCAGAATTAGGTAGTCAGCAGGGAGAATTATCAATTGGGGTATATCGGTTGTGAGATGTGACATGGTTAACCCCGAACACCTTCCCAAGAGCCTTAGCGTGTAGACCTCAGGGGCCCTATCGCTGCGAAATCAGCCAGGCCGGGCACAGTATTATCTAGAAAAAGCCGAGTTGAGTCGGGTCTTCCATCATTTCGGGGTGCCATTGTTCCGCCAGCACCTCGACCTTGACCTCGGTCTTGGCGGCCTTCTCCGCCGTTTCTTTTATTTGTTGGACCATCCACGGGCCGTACGGGCAGAAAGGAGTGGTGAGCAGCATTTTCACCTCTGTGGGAGAAGCAACCACGTCGATCTCGCGGAAGAGCCCCAAGGTCACAACGTCCAGGTGTAATTCAGGATCGAGCACGCCACGCAGCGCTTCGCGTACCGTCTCTTCCGTGACTTGCGTCTCTTCGGTCATTAGATATCTCCTTATTCGTCCTTACTCCTGGGGCGCAACCAGGATATCGTCGCCTTCAATCTTCACTTGATAGGCTGGCACCGGTGCATAGGCCGGCAACGTGCGCACGGCGCCCGTCTTCACGTCGAAACGCGCGCCGTGACGTGGGCAGACAATCACATCGCCGTGCAATTCCCCTTCTACCAGGGGACCACCGTCGTGGGTACACACATCGTGGATGGCAAAGAATTCGCCATCGATGTTAAACAGACCAACTGGCTTTCCTTGGTACTCGACCAGCAATTTTTCGCCTGGGGCCAGATCAGATGTGCTTGCAACCTTGATGAACTCTGACATTGTTGATACCTCGATGATATTGGGTTTTCAGGCGAACGCGCTGTGCGAAGCCAAGCAATCGCGTCGCACCTGAGTAGGCGTCGACAGTTCCGCCTACCAGTCTTCCTCGTCTTCACCAGTCCAATCGTCCAGGCCGTAAACACCGACCTTGAGAACCTTGAGAGACAAGAGTGCGCATTTTAGACGCACCGGGCCGATGTCGATGCCCAAGGCCTCCAGGATGTCGTCTTTGCTCACCTGCTTCACTTCCTCCAGGGTCCTGCCCTGGATCATCTCGGTTAGCATAGAGGCCGATGCCTGACTGATGGCGCATCCCTCGCCCCCGAACCGCACCTCTTCGATGACGTCCTCGTCATTCACGTGCAGTTCAATACGTACCACGTCACCACAGAGCGGATTAGGCTCCTCGTGTGCGTGAGTTGGATTATCCAGGTGGCCCTTATTACGCGGGTTGCGGTAGTGATCGAGAATGTTCTCGCGATAGAAGTCGTCCATGATCAAATGTCAAACATCAAATATCAAATATCAAATGACAAGGGTGCGTTTCAAATGAGTTGAACCAGGTGCAACGCACTTGCTTTGAAGTGCGTTGCACCTTCCTGCCTCAACTGAGGTGAAACACACACAAATGACAAACGATGAGCGAGTAAGATGTTTGACATTTGGTATTTGATATTTGAGATTTCTGGCATTAGCCTCCAAAGAGTTCGCGAATTTGATCGAGCGCTTCGGCCAGGCGGTCGATGTCGGATGGGCTAGTGTAGACGTAGAAGCTCGCCCGTGCGGTGGCAGTGACACACATTTTTTCGTGAAGCGGCATGGCACAGTGATGACCAGCCCGGATAGCGATCCCCTCCCGGTCGAGGAGGGAAGCCAGGTCGTGGGGATGGATGTCACCCAGCGTGAAGGCCACGGCCCCCCCACGTGCTGTTGGATCGGGCGGGCCGTAGATGCGAATGCCCTCCACCTGGCATATTCTGTCAAAGGCATAAGCTGTCAGCTCAATCTCGTGCTTGCGTACCTCGTGCATGCCCAAGTTATTTAGGTAGTCTACCGCCGCGCCCAGGCCAATCGCCTCGACGATAGACGGTGTGCCCGCTTCGAACTTCCAGGGTAGCTCGTTCCACTCTGCCCCCTCAAAAGTTACCAATCGGATCATATCTCCCCCGGT